>CAJLUG010000058.1 GCA_905209745.1 uncultured Mycoplasma sp. | reverse complement strand
TTTAATTCTACACTAGCTTTTTCTAATTTAGTATTTTTAAATTCATAAATATTTTCCATACAACCACACCTATCCTGTTACACTTTGGACGTTGGCAATTTTCTTTAGTAAATGTTGAACATCCATCCATTCAGTATCTTCTGTGATTTCTACTAGTGTATATCCTGCTTCTTCTTTTACAATTCTTGCAATGTAGATTACTTGGTTTTGTGTTTCTTCTACTACTTCTCCTTTGGTATAGACTAAGTACTGTCTTTTATTATCTTCAGAGTTTAGATATGTTACTACCTCTACTTCTTTTTTTAAGCCATCTACATCAATTATTTCCACCATTTCTTTGTTTTCCATAGCCAACCTCTCTATTCTACTAAATATTATACACTTTTTTTTAGGTCAAGTAAACTACTTAATCAAGATAAATTACTAAGAACATAGTAATTACTAATACTGTAGTTGGAAGATAAGTTTTTATTTTTTGGGGTAGTTTTTTATAGATGGTTATTACAATAAAACTTAGTGCTGTTAAGTATATTAAACTAGAGAATATAAAGTAAAGACTATATAATATTTCTTTTATCATAGTTAAGTTTTCTATTTTTACTAATGTTTTATAGATTTCTATATAGTCTCTATTTATAAGCATACCAATAGAGATAGCTAGTATAATTATTAATACTACTTTTAGTCTTTCAGAAATTTCTTTATTTTGTAGTTTTAATATGACAAATAATAAAGATATTAAAATAATTATGATTTTAAAAATCCAGTCTAGGGATAGATTTCCTATACTATTTAGTATTGTTGTGATTACTATTACGAATAATGATATAGGAAGAAGTTTTTGTTTTGTTCTTTTTTCTTTTAGGGTTGTAATAACAGATAATAACGATAGTAATAGTAACGATGATAAAGATATTACTGTTATTAAAGATAGTATTGGTATTGTTGTTAATAAATCATTATTTTTTAAATCTACTTTATTTAGTAATGGTAAGTTCATGGTTGTATTTTCGGTTAATTCTTGTTCTTGTTTTAAAAAGTCATCATCTTTTAATTCTGTTTTTTCTTCGTATGTACCATTTTTTATTTCTTCTATAATATCATGATGAGAGTTTTCACTATAGTAGTTAATGGCACGTTTAATCTGTTGTTCTGTTGAGGTACTAAAACCTGATATGATTGTTTCGTCTATTACTGTCACTGGTACTCCTCTTAAGGTTTTATTGGTTTTACTGCTTACTTCTTGTAAAAACTGGGCATTTTCTTCGTTATTCCATACTTCATATCTTGTAATTGTTAAGTTATCATAATCATTTTCAATCGTAGATAAAAATTCTTCTTCGGCAGCACAATGAGGACAACCATCTCCCCAGAATAAATATAAATTTACTTTTTCTTTGGCTTCTACGTTTGGTATTCCTACTATGAATAAAGTAATTAGTAGGAGAAAGATCTTAATCTTTTTTAACATATAATTTACTCAACTCGTTTCTTATTTTTACTAATTCTTTGACAAATGTTTCTAATTCTTCTTTGGTTGTTTTATAAGAGATACTTATTCTTAGACTATGGCTTGCTTTTTCTTCTGATTTGGTAAGTGCTAAGACAGCATCTGATATATTTTTATTACTACTACAAGCTGTTTTGGTTGATATATATATATCTTTTTCTTCTAGGGCATGTAATATTGTTTCTGGTTTTATATTTTCAATACTAATATTTAAAATATTAGGAATTGCATCTTTTGGACTATTTATAGTAATCGATGCTTTTTCTAGTTCACCTCTTAAATACTCGTTTAGTTCTTTTACTTTTTTTTCTTTTTCTTCTAGGTTTTCAGATGCTAGTCGTAGGGCTTTTGCCATAGAAACAATCAAAGGTGTTGCCGGTGTTCCACTTCTATCTTTGGTTGTTGATTTTCCTCCATGAATTAGTGGCTCTATTACAATATTTTCTTTTTTTATTAAGGCACCTATTCCTTTCATGCCATAAAACTTTTGCGCAGAAAGACTAGCTAAATCTACATTTTCTAAATTTATTTTTTCTTTACCTATACTTTGCGTAATATCAGAATGAAAAAATACTTTTGGATAGTCTTTTAATAATTTTCCTATTTCATCGATTGGTTCTCTAATTCCAAGTTCACTATTCATACTAGTAATCGTTACTAAGATTGTATCGTCTCTTAATTTTTTCTTTAAATCATCTAAATCTACTTTTCCGTCTTCTGTTAGGTTTACATATTCTATTTCAAAGCCTAAGTTTTTTAAATAGTTTAAAGGTTCTATTACAGAAGAATGTTCTAGTCTTGTTGTGATAATATGTTTTCCTCTATTTTGATATTTTAGACAAATTCCTTTAATCGCTGTATTATTTGCTTCACTGGCTCCTGAAGTATAGATAATTTCTTCTTTTTTTACTCCTAAAATACTAGCAATTTGTTTTGTTGCGGCATCAATTAAAGCTTTCGCATCTGTTCCTAATTTATGTAGAGAATTAGGGTTTCCAATCATTTTTTTTGTTGTTTCTACAAAACTATTTAAAACACTTTCCTCTACTGGTGTTGTGGCACTATAGTCTAAATATATCATACATCATCCTTCTTTCCTTTCTATATTTTATCATAGTTTTAGAAAAAGAAAAAATGCTTTTAAGCATTTTCATCTCCACTAATATGATAAAGTTCATAATTTAATTTCGCCATCGCTAATTCTATAGCCATTAATTTTTCACTATCATTTAAGTTACTATTTTTTAATAAGTCGTCTACTATTTTATATCCTGCGTTTAATATAGCATCTTTATTTTCTAACTTTTCTAGTTTTTCAAGCATATAATTCATAATTTACCTCTACTTTTCTTCTAATCTGTATACTTTTTTACTATGTCATATAATCGTTGCATTTTTGTATCAATTACTTTTATTTCATCAGAACAAGATAATAGTTCTCTTTGTAAATGTACTGGAATATCTTCTGGTAATTTATATCTTAGTTTGTGATCTAGTGTTGCCCAAAAGTCCATAGCCATGGTTCTAATTTGAATCTCTGCTTCTACATATTGTAGACTTCCTTCTAAGTGTACTGGTACTAAGACATTTAAGTGATAACTACTATATCCTGATTCTTTAGGATTTCTAATATAGTCACTTTCATCTTTTATTTTAAAGTTTTTAGATTTCTTAATGACATCAACAATATCATATACATCTGATAAAAAGGAACATATAATACGAAATCCTACAATATCATGAATATGGTTTTCGACGTTTTCAATATTTACTTCATATCCACGATCTTTTAGTTTTTTTATAATACTTTTTTCTGATTTAATTCTTGATTTAATATGTTCTATAGGGCTTTTATGATATTTATATTCATATTCTTTTAATACTACTTCTAATTCTGCTTCTAATATTTTTTTGGCAAATTTATATTTTAGTAAAGTTTTTTCTAAGTCCTCGGGACTTATTCCATCCATTTTTCTTCCTCCTTGATAGAAAAAGAGCATACTGCCCTTTATTTACATGAATAACCGTTGTTTTTCATATGCGTCATAAATTCTCCTTCGGTATAGGAATCTCCTACTTGTAGAGTTACGACATCTGGAGCTTTGGTATTGGCGTTAATCATGATTTGTAGGCCACTATCTCCATCGATAAATTCAATATTATTTAAAATGACGGTTTCATCATCTTCTACTGTTATATGGGCAATGACTCTATCTGACTCTTGATTTAACTCTACTGTTTTTTTTGGTAAATATTCATAAGAATTTTCTAGAGCATAATTTAGCGTAGATAAATAGTTTTTTTCTTCTGTTAAGTAATTTTCTGGTAAAACGATGGTTTTGGTTAAATCCATTTTACTAATATTATTGTTGCTTAAATCTACTTTAATATTTTCTGTTATTTCGATACCTAAACTATTGGTAGTTGTATTACTACATTCTACATATGGTTGTTTAATATTTGCGAATAAATAAACAATAATTATGATTAATATAACCGTGATGATGATAGGAAATGCTCTACCTTTTTTCAAGACCATTTGAATCACCTCTTATACTTTTATATTATACTATATATTGCTTTTTCGTCAAGTATGCAAGAAACCAAAAAGGATAGAAAAATCTATCCTTAGGCACTGGCGATTGTGACGGTTCCAGTACGATTTACATCACTAAGTCTTGCTTCTATCCATGTTTTCGCCGTTGTATCTTTTACGATGATGTTTATTCCGCTTGTAATACTGCTAAACATAGATGAATAACTTGTTGCGTTAAAAGTTGCATTGCGCATATCTAAGTTTGTTAAACTTTTACAATAAGAAAACATATAACTCATATCTGTTACTTGGCTGGTATCAAAATTGCTCAAATTAAGATTAGTTAATTTATTACATCCAGAAAACATACCACTCATATTTGTTACTTGACTTATATCAAAACGACTTACATCCAGACTTGTTAAAGCATCACTTCCAGAAAACATATAACTCATATCTGTCACTTGACTTGTATTCCAATTATCACCAAATATAATATTAGTTAATTTTGTATCTGAACTAGTTGAGGAGGCTGTATTATTCATTGCAAACATACTGTCCATATTTGTTACTTTACTTGTATTAAAACTGCTTACATCTAAACTTGGAAGATTACGACATCCAGAAAACATTCTAGTCATAGTAGTTACTTGACTCGTATCAAAATTGCTGACATCCAGACTGGTAAGACTATCGCAATTACTAAACATAGCATTCATAGAAGTCAATTTACTTGTATCAAACTTACTTACATCTATATTGGTAAGAGCCTTACAATCAGAAAACATACCAACCATATTTGTTACTTGACTAGTATCAAAATCACTTACATCTAGACTGGTTAGACTTCTACACATCCAAAACATATTATTCATAGTAGTTACCCGACTCGTATTAAAACTGCTTACATCTAAACTTGGAAGATTACGACATCCAGAAAACATCTCGTCCATATCCGTTACTTGACTAGTATCAAAGTTACTTAAATCCAGACTAGTGAGACTGCTACAAGAATCAAACATAGAACCCATAGTTGTTACTTGACTAGTATCAAAATTACTTAAATCTAAATTTGTAAGACTACTACAACTTTCAAACATTTGGGACATATCGGTTACACTTGATGTATCAAACGAACCTAATATAATTTGAGTGCTTTCACAATCCCTAAACATACCTCCCATATCTTGTACTTTACCTGTGTTAAAATGGCTTAGATTTATAATTGGAATATCAACCATATAAAACATATAACTCATATCGGTTACATTTGATGTATCAAATCCTTTAATATTTAAGTCAGTCAAAATAGAACTCATTCCAAACATGTAACGCATATTAGTGACTTTAGCTGTATTAAAATTGGACAAATCCAAACTAGATAAACTTTGTAGTTGCTGAAACATATTATTCATATCGGTTACATTTGATGTATCAAATTTACTTAAATCAAGTGTTTCCAAATCATTACAAAATTCAAACATAGCAGACATATTGGTTACATTTGAAGTAATAAATGAAGACAAATTTATTTTTTCTAAATTTCTTTGTCCTGAGAACATTCCATTCATATATTTTACTTGACTTGTGTTAAAATTACTCAAATCCAACTCTTTTAAAACTGGAGCGTTTGCAACTTCAGTAGCATTACCAAACATATACGACATACTAGTTACTTTCGAAGTATCAAAAATCTTTACATCTAAAGTTTCCAACAAACGTAAATCAAAAAACATACGATTCATAGTTGTTACTTGACTCGTATCAAAACTACTTATGTCAAGACAGGTAAGACTGATACATTCCCTAAACATAGAACTCATATTTGTTACTTGACTTGTGTTTAAATACGTTAAATCTATACTTTCGACATTTTCAAAACTATAAAATAAATAACTAGAATCAGGGTTTGCAATAATATTTCCTTGTGCTCCTATTGTTACTTTGTAGGTACCTGTTCCTCTTCCATCATCTTCGATATAGGCGATTACACTTCCATCTCCTGCTGCACTTACATCCCACCATTCGATTGCTGTAGGTGGTATTTCCATATTATCTTTTGTTACAATTGATGTGACTTTACTCTTATAGGTACTACTATGATAATCTGTATTACTAGATGATGTATAACTTTTCATGATAGGATCACCCATATCATTGACTGTTCCATTCATTGATTTGGTAATACCTACTTTACTCCACTCTGCTTTTATGATAACATCTTCCCCTGGCATAATAAAGTAATCTTCACTTACTCTTGTTACACCATTAGTTGTGATAC
>CAJLUG010000057.1 GCA_905209745.1 uncultured Mycoplasma sp. | reverse complement strand
TTGCTTGAAATTTGTCTGGTAAAATAGCGTCGTAACTAATATATTCATTTCCATAGTGTGTTGTATGTCTATATGCTTTAATATCGTTTGAAATCATGAAGTCTACAAGCTTTTCCTGAAAAGGATTATACTCCATTTCATGTTCATATAAATCATCTAGACCAACAACAGATAGAGATACTCCATCACTTCCATTGATATGGGAATGCGTATCATTCATTATATCTAATAATTCTTTGGAATGATCATTGATGTTTAGGTCTTTTTGATGTTGTAATGATAAGATTCCATTATTAATAATTGATACTGCATTATGATATCCTGTTGTATGATGGAATTTAGCATTTTCTATTATCTTTTTTTCTGTTTTAAATGATAATAACTGTTCTTTAATATATTCTAATATGTATTTTTCCTCTAGTTGCAATTGTTTCATCTTATCTTGTTTTCACCTTCCTGTAATTTTTTTCATTTTCTTTTTGACTTAAGCGATATGTATCTTCTAAGATCATACTTTCTTCGTCAGTTGGAACCACTAGTACTTCAATACTAGAATTAGGAGTAGAAATGATTCCTTCTTGTTGTTCTTTAAAGCCCGCAATATTATTGTTAGCGGTTTTATCTAACTCAATATTCATAGGCTTACTAATAGATGATATCACACTTTCTCTTAATGTGCATGAATTTTCTCCAATTCCTGCAGTAAATACTAAGGCATCTACCTTTCCTTCTAATTCGAAATAATATTCGGCAATATATTTAATGATAGAATTTTTTAGCATTTTAATCGCAAGAATAGCGTTCTTGTCACCAGTATTGGCTAAATTTTCTATGTCTCTAAAATCATTTTTACCTGCAATTCCTTGTAGTCCACTTTGTTGATTTAATATTTTATTTATTTCTGATGCATCTATTTTTTCTTCTCTACACATGTATTCAATAATAGATGGATCGATATCACCAGAACGAGTTCCCATTACTAATCCAGCTAATGGCGTTAATCCCATACTTGTATCATAACACTTACCATCTTTGATACAAGAAATACTAGCTCCACTTCCTAAATGACAGATAATTAAATTTACGTCGTCTTTTTGTAAATGCTTTTTCATTTTTTCTGTAATATAGTTATGCCTCATTCCATGAAAGCCATACTTTCTAACACCATTTTTTTCATACCAAGAATATGGTACTGCATACATATAATTTTCTTGTGGTATCGTCTGATGAAAAGCAGTATCAAATACAGCGATTTGTGGTGCCTCTGGAATTATATTTTTTATTGTTTCAACTCCGGCGATTTCTCCGGGATGATGTAGTGGTACTAATTTAGATAAATCTTTGATATGATTTAAAACTTCGTCATCAATTACTACTGATTCGGAATAATATTCGGCACCATGAACGATACGGTGTCCTATTCCTTTTATTTCACTTAATTCTTGGATAAAATTATTTTCTAATAGTTCTTTTATCATGATGTTTACTGCGTCCGTATGATTATGAATTGGCGCTTCTGTTTTTGCTTTTTGATTATTAAATTTTAAAGTATAAAAACTATCTTGATTTCCTATTTTTTCAACATATCCATTCACTATTTCTTCTCTTTCTGGCATATCATATAAAGAAAACTTTAATGAAGAACTACCAGCATTCATTATTAAATATTTTTCGTTCATAAATTCCCCTCCTGAATTTGGTTATTATCCTAACAGAAAAAGAGGAACCTGTCAACTTAGGCTCCTCTTTACTCTTTATATGTTACGTTAGTTAAATACAATCCTTCGGCTGGTGCAGTTTTTCCTTCCTCATTACGGTTTTTTCTTTCTAAGAATTCTTTAATATATTCAGGACTTGCTTTTTCTTCTCCTACTTTGATTAAGCTTCCTACCATGTTTCTTACTTGATATCTTAAAAAGCCATCTCCTGTAAAAGTAATCTTTATTTTATCGTTTTCTAATTCTTCTATTTTGGCAACCCTAATCGTTCTTACACAGTTTTCTTTTTCTTTGTTTTCTGTTACAAAAGATCTAAAGTCGTGATTCCCTAATAAATACTTTATTCCTTCTTTCATCTTTTCGATATTTAATTTATGATTATATTGAAATACATAATTTCTCTCGATTGGGTTATATTCTCCTTGATTGATATAATATTCATAGGTTTTTTCTACTACATCATATCTAGCATGAAAATCATCTTTTACTTTTTCAGCTTTTATTACATGAATATCTTTTGGTAAATTACTATTCATAGCTCTTTTTAACTTATATTCTGTAATTTCTACTTCTAGGTCTGTATGTCCAGTTTGCATTTTGGCATGGACTTTTTTATCTGTTCTACCAGAAGATGTAAAAGTGGTTTTTCTTCCGGCATTAATGATTGTTAGGGCTTTTTCTACTTCTTCTTGAACTGTCTTTTTATCTTTTTGAGTTTGATAGCCATAATAATTTGTTCCATCATAGGATAATGTAATTAAAAAACGCATACTTCCTCCTTATACATGTTTATAAATATCTTTTATAATGTCTCTGATATCTTGATGATAATCCAGTTTTACTTTTTTCTTTTTAATTGCTTTATGTGTAAAAAGAGAGATTTCTGGTACAGGGAATCCATTTCTTTTTAAGTAGTCTACTCTTTTATATACTTTTTTTGTTTCATCTTCTAATAATATTTTATCATTTTTTAATAGAATGAGTTTGGTTGTTGTCATCATTAGATAATCAGGATTATTACTTCCTATTATAATTATTTTATGGTATTGCTCTTTTAGACGGGATAATACTAACATAATCTTTTTTCTACTCTTATTATCTAAACTGGTCCATGGATCTTCTAGTATTAAAATATTGGGATTAGAAAGTAAGTGAATCGCAATCTGAACTTTTTTTTGTTCTGATTTTGATAGACTGGTAATATTTCTATCTAATAAGCTGCTATCTAGTCCTACAATTTTTAGGGAATCCTTTTCTTTCTTTTCTATATTTTTTATTTGAAGGTGATAGTAATTAATTATATAATCCATATGTTCTTTTACGGTATTTAGAGAATTTATCTTTTTAAAGTCTTTTTCTATTAAAGTAATTGTTTTGGAATAATTGTATTTATTTTCTTCTGTTACTTCTTCTAAGTCTATCCATACTTTTCCGGATGGAATTTTTTTTAAGGTAAGTAGATTTAGTACTTCCTTATAATTTGTTCCAGTTATTCCGGTGATATGATCACTTGTTATTTTAGTATTTAGTTCTAATTTATCTAATTTTACATTTTCTAATACTATTTCCATATGTTATCTACCATCCTGTCCATGTCTAATTCCACTTCTTCTACTACATTATAGTCTTTTAGCTTTACAGATAAATCCATCATAAATGGAAGGTCTAGTCCTATTTTATTTAAGATGTTATCTTTTTCTAATACTTCTAATGGGGATCCTTCTAATAATATTTTCTTTTCACTTATAATTAATAACTTATCAGATTTTAGGGCTATATTTAAATCAGATATTGTCATTATAATGGCAATCTTTTGTTCTTCTATGATGTCTTTTAATAATTCTATCCATTCTTGTTGTTCTTCTGGTTCTAACTCTTGGTCGGTATTATCTATTAATAAGATTTGTGGAGAAGATAACATGATTTTAGCTAACATTAATTTTAATTTTACAAAGACTTTTAAATCATTGGGACTTTTTTTCTGATATTTTGTTAATTTATATTTTTTGATAATATCTTTGTATGTTTTTTCTCTTTCTTCTTTGGTCTTTTTAAATAACTGAATGGTATATTCTAATTCTTCTTGTACCGTTTCTAATAAGAAACTAGCATTATCCTGTGGAATAATGGTTCCAGTTATTTCTTTCCACAGATTCTGTGGATAATCTTCTAAATGGGTTCCATATAGTGAAATGGTATTTGTTTTTGGTATCTCTCCAGATAAAATTCTAATTAATGTTGTCTTACCACAATTATTACCACCTGATATCGTCATAAACTCCTCTTGGTGTACTTGGAAGGATATATTTTCAAATAAATCTTCATGAGTTAAGTTTTCTACTGTTAATAATTCTGTCATAATTTCCCTCCGTTTTACTTCTTATTATATATGAAAGAGTTGAAAAAAGCCAATTATTTGGCTTTTTTCTTTTGTATTCTGTAAGCACATCGTAATAAAAATTTATCACTTACAAACCTGCCGAAAAATTTGGCACATTTCATTTTAAATCCTGGTATAATTAGCATTTTATTTTTAAACATCTCATCGATAGCGTATTTCGCAACATAACTACTTTTTAATGGTTTTACTGCAAATTTTACTCCTGCCCTATTATTAAAGTTTGTTTCTACTGGACCTGGACATAATACGGAAATATGAACGTTTGATTTTTTCTTTTTTAATTCATACCAAATAGCTTCTGATAACTGGTAGACATAAGATTTCGTGGCATAATAAGTACTCATTAATGGTCCAGGTTGAAAAGCTGCCGATGATGAAACGTTTAAGATATAACCAGAATTTTTCTTTTCCATATCTTTTAGAAATGATTTAGTTAGGATATTGGTTTCAATCATGTTCAATTCTTGTTGGAGGTCTGTTTCATCAAATTCTCCAAATAGACCGAATCCAGCATTATTGATTAAAATATCAATATTTTCTTTTTTCGTTAGGATATATAATTCTTTTACTTTTTGTTCATTCGATAAGTCTGCGACAATGATTGTTACTTTGGTAGGTAACATCTCTTGAATTTGTTCTAGCTTTTCTCTAGATCTGGCAACTAAAATTAATTCATATTTCTTGGTTGCTAGATATTTTGCCATATCTAGTCCAATACCAGAAGATGCTCCTGTTATTAATGCTTTCATATTATCACCTTTTCTATTTCTATTATATCAAAAGGCTCAAAAAAAAGACAGTTTATCTTTTACTGTCTATTTTTCTTCTTTTACTTCTTCATGACTCTCTTCTTTTTTAGTCTCTTTTTTTGCCTCTTTTTTAGTTTCTTTCTTTGTTTCTTTTTTTGCAGGCTTTTTTTCTTCTGGTTTAGCTTCATCTACTAATTTTAAAATTACCATTAATGAATTATCTCCACGACGTTCTTGTAATTTTAAAATTTGAGTATATCCACCATTACGTTTTTCATAACGTTTTGCTAAGTCATGGAAAACTTTGTCCACAACTTTTTTATCATTGTGTAAGAATGCTAATGCTTTACGACGTGAAACTAAATCACCTTTTTTACCATAAGTAATCATTTTTTCTACAGCTTTACGAACTTCTTTAGCTCTTGTTACTGTAGTAGTGATACTTTCGTTTACGATTACTTGTTTTGTCATCGTAGCTAGCATACTTCTTCTGTGTTTATTATCAACACCTAATTTTCTGTATGACATAATTCTTCCTCCTTATATTTTAGTCGTCATCACGTAATACTAGACCCATATCTCTGATTTTATCTAATACTTCTTTTAATGACTTTTTACCTAGATTACGTATTTTCATCATATCTGATTCACTCTTGTTAACAAGATCTTGTAGTGTATGGATTCCTGCTCTCTTTAAGCAGTTGTATGCTCTTACAGAGAAATCTAAGTCTTCAATTGATGTTTCTAATGCTTTTACTTTAGGATCTTCCGTTTTCTCAATCATCATACCACTAACATCAGCAATTGATGATAAATCTGTTAAAATTGTGAAATGTTCAATTAAAATTCTAGCAGCTAGAGCGATTGCTTCTTCAGGTTTCATTGAACCGTTTGTCCATACGTCTAAAATTAATTTATCATAACTTTCATCTTGCCCAACACGAGCGCTTGCAACTTCATATGATACTCTTTCAATAGGAGAATATAGAGAATCAATTGCGATGACTCCTGCTTTTTTAATATCATGTAATCTCTTGTTGTCTTCACTTTTTACATATCCACGACCATTTGATACAGTCATTTCCATATTTAGAGTTGCTCCTTTTGATAAGGTAGCAATGACTTTATCCTTGTTGATTACTTCGATATCTGCATCATGCTCAATATCTGCAGCAGTAACTTCTCCTTCTTTACTTACATTAATACGTACGATTTTTTCTTCATTTGAATGGTTCTTAAATACGATTCCTTTCAAATTTAAGATGATTGTTGTTACATCTTCATAAACTCCTTCGATTGTTTGGAATTCGTGAAGAACACCATCAATTTTAATACTACTAATAGCACTTCCTGGAAGAGATGATAACATTACTCTTCTTAAAGCATTACCGATTGTAGTACCAAATCCTCTTTCTAATGGTTCTAATTCAAATCTACCATAGAAATTGCTTTCTACAGAATCTGTTATTT
>CAJLUG010000056.1 GCA_905209745.1 uncultured Mycoplasma sp. | reverse complement strand
AAACTTCTCTTTGGCATCCTCTACATAAGTAATATCTTCACTAAAATCTTTATTAGATTCTAAATAATTAGAAACAGAAAGTAAAGATTGTATCGTAGTATCATTACTATAACCATTTACTAAATCATATTGATTTTGTAACGAATCAATATATTCTAACATACCATTTTCAATCTCTAAATAAGTTCCTTTTACTGTTTTAGGAAGACTTACTTTCTCTAACAAAGAAACACCCTCTAGCTTCTTTAAATCACGAGATAATGCCTCTTCTTGCGTTCTATGATAAATAATATAATATCCACCAAGTACAAAGCACAAAAAAGAAAGAAAAATAAGTACAATAACTAATTTATATTCCTTTCTCATATATATCACCAATATATATTATACGAAAAATAATTAGTTTTTGCAAAGATCATACTATTTGTTAATTTAAATTTGAAGTGCAACAAACTTGCATTGAAAAAGACATATGAATAATCTATAATATCTATTCGCAACAAACAGAAAGGAAAATTCATATGTCTGATACAAATAATACACTAAAAAAGAAAGAAAATCAATATCATCATTTAACTGAACAAGATAGAGCTACGATTCAAACATTAATTGAACAGAAAGATAAAAATGGGAAAAGATTATTTAATAATAGTTATATTGCTAATTACCTTGGTGTTCATCGCTCTACTATTTCTAGAGAATTAAAAAACAGAAAATCTTATCGTTTTCTGATTAGATCTGGTAGAACAATTGAAAAACCTTATAATGCTACTGATGCTCATAATAATTATCTATTCAAACGTGGTTTATCTAAAGGTGAATACAAATTACGTAAACACTCTAAAATGGCTAAATATATTGAAGATAAAATTAAAATTGATAAATGGGCTCCTGATGTAATTGTTGGTTACATGAAAACACATAATATGTTCAAGAATGATGGTTTTTGCTCTATCTCTACTCCAACTGTTTATAATGCGATTAGGTATGGTATTATTCATGTTAAACTAGAAGATACAAGAAGAATGAAATATAAACCTGAATATGAACATAAAGATAAGAATTCACTTCCTGCTAGTAAAATACCTTATAGTATTGAAAACAGACCTGAAGAAATAAATAATCGCTCCACTTTTGGTCATTTTGAAATTGATACTGTTGTTGGAACAAAACGTGGTAAGCACGAATGTCTTTTAACCATGACTGAAAGAAAAACTAAATTTGAAATTATTTTTAAAATATCTGCTAAAACTTCTGAAGAAGTTGTTAATAAAATTAATCAAATTAAGATTTTTATGAATCGACATTATAATAAAGTTTTTAAATCTTTTAATGGTTCTGAATTTTCTGACTTTTTAAATATCATTAAAGACACTAAAGCCAAAATTTATTTTTGTCATCCATATTGTTCTGGTGAAAAAGGAACAAATGAAAAACAAAACAGTATGATTCGCTATTTTATACCAAAAGGAACTTTAATTGAAAATTATAGTTTTGAAGATATTAACAATATTGCCACTTGGATGAATAATTATCCTAAAAAAAGTTTAGATTATAAAACTCCTCTAGAAGCTGTTCTAGAAGAGTTTAATGATAAATCTATTATTAATAAAATTTATAAATTACAAGAAACTGTGAATTCTATTTGATTATTCATTTGTTGCACTTGACTTTTTAATTAAGAAAAATCATACTCTTTTCCACTGACACATCACATCATATAACTTCTTACCAAAGACAAACTCCCCAAATTCCACAACCTTTAAAACATCATCAATATCATCCACATCACAATAAAAAAAATCATCATAATAATAAATATTAGTATTTTTAGGTAATAAAAAATAATCCTTCGTCCTAAAATACATCTTTTCATCTAAAAAAATTAAAATCTTAAAATCCAAACTATTTCCATACTCTAATCCTTCTAGTTTCAACAAATCTAAAAATAAACCTACTTTTTTATGTACATATACTTTAATCTTATAAAAACCTTGTAATAAGATTATTTTTTGTATTTTAACAAGTAATCTTTTAACTACTCCAATTAATTGTTCCTTATTATACTCAATATCTCCCAGATAACAAACATTAAAAAAAATTAAAAAAGAATCAAAGCTAATACACTCAATTTTCATAGATTCACCTAATAAAATATATGAAAAAAGTCTAAATAACATCACCATTAATTAGACTTTCAATCTTCTTTAACACTTCTTTTACTCCAAGTTTAGTTACGCTAGAAAATACAATCAAATCATCTCCAACAACCAAATCTAAAGTATCAAGAATATCTTTTAAATTTTTTTCTTTCTTACTTCCCCCTACTTTATCCGCTTTCGTTGCGATAATAGTAACAGGTAAATTATAATATTTTAAAAAGTTATACATGAGTAAGTCATCTTCTGTTGGTTTATGACGAAAATCAATAAGTAAGAAAACTCTTTTTAATACTTTTCTTTTTTCTAAGTACTCTTCTATCATCATTCCAAACTTAGACTGTGTTTTTTTATCTACTGCTGCATATCCATATCCTGGTACATCAATCAAATAAAAACTATCATTAACAGAATAAAAATTTAAAGTCTGTGTCTTACCTGGTCTAGAAGAAGTATATGCCAAATTCTTTCTAGATAAAATCGCATTAATAAAACTACTCTTTCCAACATTACTACGACCTACTAATAAAAACTCCGGCCTACCTTCTTCAGGATACTGACTACGTCTTGTCGCAATAATTTCTAAACTAGCATCTTTAATGACCATGATTAGATACCTCACTTTCTATTTTTTCTTCTTTTAAAATCAAATCTAGCTCTTCTATCAACTTCATTGCATCATCTAATGTTTTTAATTTAACACCAGAAGCATATTTATGACCTCCACCACCAAACTTTTCAGCTATATGATTAATAGCAGGTCCCCTAGAACGAATCGATACTCGGTACTGATCATTCTTAACATCTTCTGTAATAGTAGCCCAGACTAATACTTCTTTAATATAATTAAAATTATTAATCATATTACCAGCACTAGCACTATCTACTCCATACTCACGAATTACATCATCACTAATCAAAACATATCCTAGTCCATACTCACTAATCTTCATATGAAGAGAAATATATCCTTCTAGTCGTACTTCACTAAGAGGTCTTAAATATAATTTTTCATAAACATCAGATAATTGAAATGGATACTCTTTTAAATAAGTAGAAACTAAAGCAAATGTATGAGAAGAAGCATTATTAAATAAGAATCGATTAGAATCAGATACAAGTCCCATATATAAAAGTTCTGCAATTGCTGAATTTATCTCTAACTTACTATCAAGTAAAAACTCCATAATCATCTCACAAACAGAAGAAGCATCTTCCCTAATCCATTCTAAATCTGCATACTGTTCAATAAATGGATGATGATCAATCTTAATAACATAAGAAAACTGTGAAAAATCTACAGAGTCAATTCTCTTTTTATCCGGTGTATCTGTAACAATAAGTAACGCATTCTCTACTTTTGTAAGTCTATCAAGTTTTCCAATATGAGCAAACTTTTGACTACCAGTACCAACAGCTAATACTTTCTTATTAGGAAAATTAAGTCTTAGTACATCACGAAGTGCAAGCTGACTACATAAAGCATCTGGATCTACTCCCACATGTCTAAGAATTACAATAGTATTATACTTCTTTATTGCTTTTAATATCTTCTTATACATACAAATCTTCCTATCTTTGAATCAAACGTAGAGTATCTCTAGCAATCATTAACTCTTCATCTGTAGGAATCACATAAACTAAAACTTTAGAATCTTTTGTACTAATCTTAACAAGTTCTCCACGTTTATTATTAAGTTCTAAATCAATTTTAACACCTAAAGGAGCAAGTTCTTCACAAATTTGTCTACGAACAGGAACACTATTTTCTCCAACTCCTGCAGTAAAAACAATAATATCAGCTCCACCTAATAATACATAATATTGAGAAATATAATCGACAACTCTACGTACATATTTATTACGAGCTACAATCGCTTTTTCATCTTGACTATCACAACGTTCTAAAATATCACGCATATCACTACTATATTCACTCATACCATATAATCCACTATTTTTATTTAACTCATCTACAACTTCACTAGCATTCATTCCCTCTTGTTCCATAACATAAGGAATAATAGATGGATCAACATCTCCTGAACGAGTTCCCATCATAATACCTGCAAGTGGTGTAAATCCCATAGAAGTATCTACACACTTCAAATCTTTAACTGCCGTAATACTTCCACCATTACCAATATGACAACTAATTAAACGGAAATCATCTCTTCCCAAGATTTCCCTAACTTGACTAGTAATATAACGATGAGAAGTACCATGGAATCCATACTTTCTAACACCATAGTCCTTATACCAAGAATAAGGTACAGGATATAAATAAGCCTCAGGCTCCATACTTTGATGAAAAGCAGTATCAAATACTCCAACCATAGGAACATTAGGTAATACTTCTCTAAAAGCATTAATACCTAATATATTAGCAGGATTATGTAATGGTGCAAAAGCTTTAAACTTATCCAAGTCTTCCACTACTTCATCATTAATCATCACAGATTCACTATATTTATCTTTACCATGAACCAAACGATGTCCAACACCATCAATCTCCTCTAAAGACTGAATAATCTCTAAATCAATTAACTTATCTAACAATACTTTAACTGCATCCGTATGATTATTAAGTTCTATTTCTTGACTTACTTTCTCTCCCTGAAATTTAATTGTATATTTACTTCCTTCTATTCCAATACGTTCAAAAAGTCCTGATGCAATAACTTCTTCATTTTCCATATTAAATAAACTAAATTTTAATGAACTACTTCCTGTATTAATAGAAATTATTTTCATAACATCCCTCTTTCTATAACCTATAATCATTATACTACAAAGACTAGTTTTTTCAAAGCAAAATAAAAAGTCATTACCGAAGTAATAACTAATTATTTAACAAGATGATAAGTATCTCTAGCAATCATCAATTCTTCATCTGTACCTAATACATAAACTGGAATAGTAGAATCACTTCCAGAAATAACTCCTTCTAATCCCTTACGTACGACAGTCTGATTATTCTTTTCTTCATCTAAAGTAATTCCTAAAGCATCTAACTTTTTAATTACTTCACTACGTATAATAGGATCATTTTCTCCACCACCAGCAGTAAAGCATATTGCATCTACTTTACCATGTAATTTAACATAGTATTTCGCAATATAATCAACGATTTTATTTGTATACATATCGATTGCTAAAACAACTCTTTCTTCTCCCTTTAAATAAGCTTCATCAATATCACGTAAATCACTCATACCAGCAACACCTTGTAATCCACCTTCATGATTTAACTTTTGATCAACTTCTTCTAAAGTACAATTCTCTTTTTTCATAATATAAGGAATAATTGTATAATCAATATCTCCTGAACGAGTTCCCATCATAATACCAGCATTAGGAGTAAATCCCATAGAAGTGTCAATAGATTTTCCTTCTTCTACAGCTGTAATACTAGCTCCACTACCAATATGACAAATAATTAAATTAGGAGTTTTACCTAAAATAGTACTCATCTGTTCTGTAATAAACTTATGACTTAATCCATGGAATCCATACTTTCTAACAGCATGTTTTAAATACCAATCATATAATACTGGATATAAATAAGTTGCTCTATCCATAGTTTGATGAAAAGCCGTATCAAAACATGCAATATTTAAAGCATTAGGAATTGCTTCCATAAATGCTTCAATTCCTTTTAATCCAGCAGGATTATGTAAAGGTGCAAGTGGAGATGCTTCTTTAATATCAGAAATAACATCTTCAGTAATAACTACAGACTCACTATACTTATCCGCTCCATGAACAACACGATGTCCTATAGCTTCAATCTCATCTAAAGATGAAACAACGTTATAAGTTAATAAATGATCTAATAATAAATGAACAGCGTCTTTATGGTCTTTCATCATAACTTCATCTTTTATTTTTTTATCCCCAATACTAATACTATAACAAGAACCATCTAAACCAATTCTTTCATAGTTACCTTTCACTAATACTTTTTCTTCTGGCATTTCATAAAGTCTAAACTTTAATGTACTACTACCAGCATTAACTGACAATAATTTCATATTCATCCCTCTTTCTGTCTTTACTATAACAAACGACAGAAAAAAAAGCAACCAAAAAGATAGGCCTTAAGCCTATCTTGTAAGCTATCACTTATTATTTATTGTTGTAGCTTCCACTAACTTGGTTCATTCCGTTTTGAACTAAACGTCTAGTAATTTCACCACCAACAGTACCATTAGCACGGCTAGTAGCATCTGGTCCTAAATTTACACCAAATTCATTAGCTATTTCATATTTCATTTTATCAATAGCTTGTTTAGCAC
>CAJLUG010000055.1 GCA_905209745.1 uncultured Mycoplasma sp. | reverse complement strand
TCATAAAAATAAAGCTGCACGTTTAAAATCAAGATTAACAAAAATGAGAAATGCTATGTAAATCAATCAAGTCTTTGATTGGTTTTTTATTTACAATTAACTTTTTATACGTTAGAATTAGGTTAACATAAGATATTACTGGAGGCGTTATGAAACAGTTTATTATTATCCTAATTACAGTAGTGATTTTGGGAGTACTTTATTTTTTTCAGGAGGATTTACAAAAACTTTATTATTCTCTTCTTAGAGATTTTACAGAAGAACAAGTTTCTTTCGATAAAAAGAATGAATATTACAGAGATTATGATTTTATGTTTGTACAGACAACTGAGGACTTGTCCCCTACTTCTTATCAAGATATTTTAAATATTTTTTATACCGCAATCAATACGGGAGAAGAGGAATTTACTTTTTATTGTCCTGAAGAATATGGAGAATGTTTAGATGAGGTAGAACAGTTAGCTAATGATCAGACACTACTTTCTCATATTAATAACTTTGTACATCCTTATAATGGGTTTAATCATATTGAAACACAGTATGATTCCCTAGGAAAAGTTACGATTCAGATTGAAAAGAGCTATACTGATAAAGAGATTAAAAAAGTAGATAATGAAGTAAGTCGTTTAACTGATGAGTTAATTGTTGAGGGAGATAGTGATATTAATAATATTAGAAGAGTACATGATTATATTATTAATCATTCTAGATATGATTCTAATAGAAGTGATTATGGTATTGTTACTTATCACTCTGATATTGCAGTTGGGCCATTATTAGAAGGATATGGTATATGTGGTGGATATACTGATGCGATGGAGTTATTTTTAGAAGAGATGGGTATTAAGAGTTATAAGATTTCTAGTGAAGAACATATTTGGAATGCTTTATATTTAGATGGAAGTTGGTATCACTTAGATCTTACATGGGATGATCCTGTTACTACTTCAGGAGAAGATTTATTAGAAGATAAATTCTTCCTTATCGATACTAAAACATTACATGCGATTGAACAGACAGAGCATCAGTTTGATACTACTATTTATCAAGAATTAAAGGAAGCTTAATTGTTAGCTTCCTTTTTGATGTCATTATAAATTTTTTCAATCGTTTTATTAAAGTCATCTAGATTTACTTGATACCAATTGGTCTTTAGTTGATGATTAAAGAAAGTGTATTGTCTTTTGGCATAGTGTCTAGAATCTAGTTTTATCTTATCAACTACTTCTTCTAGTGTTTCTTTTTGGGTAAAGTAATTTATAAATTCTTTATACCCTATTGCTGTTGTTAGAATCCTAGAAGATTTATAATATTTTTTTAACCCTTCTACTTCTTCTACTAGTCCTTCTTTAATCATATTTTCTACTCTAGTATTAATTCTTTCATATAAAATATCTCTTGGAAGAGTTAATCCTATTACTAGTGTGTCATATAAGGGTTTATCCTTATTGTGCGTAATTTCTTCTTTGTTTTCATATTTATTTAAATATCGTACTAGTCTTTTACGGTTATTAGGGTGAATATCTATTTTTTCATCTAGTTTTTTTACTTTTTGATATAGTTCTTCATTTGATAGTTCTTCATACTTATTATTGGTTGTTCCCTTGGTAAATCTATAATCATAAAGTAGTGCTTTGATATAGAGTCCTGTTCCCCCTACTACGATGATATTTTTGCCACGTTTTCTTAGTTCTTCTATTTTCTTTCTACCATCTATTTGATAATCATAGACACTATACTCTTCTGTTGGGTGTTTGATATCGATTAAGTGATGAGGGACTTCTTGTTGTTCTTCTATGGTAGGTTTTGCACTACCAATATTTAATTTTTGATAGATGGCGACGGAATCACCATTCATAATTTCCGCATCTAATCTTTTAGCAAGTTCAATACTAAGTTTCGTCTTCCCTACTCCTGTAGGACCGACAATTACGATTATTTTTTGCATATGTCACCTCTAATCTAGAGAACGTTTAAATAGTTTTTCTAAATCATATTTTGTATATGTAATAATGGTTGGTCTACCATGAGGACAAGTAAATGGATTCTCACAGTGTCTTAGTTCTTCTAATAAATATACTTGGTCATCATATGATAAGTAGTCGTTTGCTTTTACTGACATACGACAGGCCATAGTTGATGCCATTCGCCAAACAAATTGATCAAAGTCAAAACTTTCTTTGGTAATGATGATATCTACTACTTTACGTATACACTCTTCGGCGATTGTCTCTTCAATCCAGTTGGGATGACTTCTTACGATAATGGTATTCATACCAAATTCTTCTGCTAGAAAGCCATATTCTTTTAACGTATCTAGATTTCGTTTAATAACGATAAATTCATTAGCAGTTAACTCTATTTTTACAGGAATTAATAAGTCGATAGGAATAACTTTTTCTTTTAGCGATTTTAATACTTTTTCATAATTAATACGTTCTGCGGCTGCATGTTGGTCAATAATATACATTCCATCTTCGTTTTCAGCAATAATATATGTAGAATATACAATTCCTCTTGGTATCATCTTTTTAATTCTTGGTTCTTTATGTTCTTCTTTTACTTCTTCCTCAGTAGTTTCTTCTTGTTCACTCACAGAAAAATCTAGGGTTACTTCTTCATAAGTTGGTTTATTTGGTTCTACCACTTCTTCTTTTTTAAATGCTTTATATAAGGGAATGGTACTTTCTCTTAGTGCTTCTTCTGTTCTAGTACTAATTGTTGGTATTAACGTTAATTTTGTTAATTGTTCTGTGATCGTATCATAAACTAATGATTTTAAAGTATCCATCTTTGAAAACTTAATATCCATTTTGGTGGGATGAATATTTATATCGATTAGTATTGGATCTACGTCGATATTTAAGACAATGATTGGGAATTTATCTTTTGGAATATAGGTGTGATAGGCATCTGTAATAATTTTATTTAATTCATTATTTTTAATTACTCTACCATTTACTAATGTAGTGATGGCATTTCTATTACTTTTTGTCATCTCTGGATAAGAGATATAACCATGAATATAATAGTCGTCGTTTTCCGCACTTATTTCAATCATTTTCTTAGTAATATCAGCACCATAAATTTCATATATTACTTTTCTTAAGTCACCAGAACCATCGGTTTTTAATAAGACTTTATCGTTATTGATTAGTGTAAATTTTATATTTGGATAAGATAGAGCCATTTTATTTACATAGTCTATGATGTTTGCTAGTTCTGTATATAAATTTTTTAAATATTTTAGTCTTACTGGGGTATTATAGAATAAGTCTTTTACGGTAATGGTTGTCCCTTTTTGGAGGTCACTACTTTCTACTTGCATGTTCTTTCCACCAGATAGGGTTAAATATGTTCCTTCTAGTCCATTTGATGTTTTTAGTTCTATATTAGAAACAGAGGCGATGGATGGTAATGCTTCCCCTCTGAAGCCAAGAGACTCAATATTAAATAAGTCATCTAGATTTTTTAATTTCGAAGTTGCGTGTCTTGAAAAAGCTAGGGTGGCATCTTCTTTATCCATCCCTATCCCATTATCCATTACTTTAATTTCTTTGACACCTGAATCAATTAATTTAATTTCTATTTCGTCTGCTTGCGCATCAATTGCATTTTCTACTAGCTCTTTTACGACATTCATGGTCTTTTCTACCACTTCTCCTGCGGCAATCTTATTGGCTAGTAGTTCATCCATTACTTTAATCTTACTCATACTACGCCTCTTTCTAATACGTTACTTTATCTCTTGTTACTTCTGAACATTTTACTTGTACTTGATAGGTATAGTCATCTAGACCTGCTACCCCTGATGATTCTTCATTGGTTACGACAACAGTACCAGTACAGTCTTTGGAATTATTATCAGGATCTGTTGGTCTTTCGATATATCCTTCTTCAAATAGTGTTGTGATGGATATTGTCTCGCTTTCGCCTGGACTTAATAAAATATTATGTTCCATCATATAGTTTACTGCCCCATCATAGGAAGTTGTCTCGATTGTTTCTAAGGCTTGTTCTCTACTATTTGTGGCGTAGATATAAACGGAACCTACTGCGATAGCTGCTAGTACTCCCATAATTGTAATGGTTGCGAGTAATTCTGTTAATGTAAACCCTTTTTCATTCATTTTTGTCACCTCAAATTCATTATACTACAACTCTTTTAAGTAGGAAACTAAATTTTTCGCTACCTCTTTGGATACTACTTCGGCAAGTTCTTCTTCGCTTGCTTCTTTTAATTTTTTTAGAGAACCAAAATGTTTTAGTAACTCTTTTTTTCTTACTTCTCCAATTCCTGGTACGGCATCTAAAAGACTTGATAACATTCCTTTCTTTTTAATATTTCTATGATAAGTAATGGCATAACGATGGACTTCTTCTTGAATTCTTGTTAAGAATAGGAATAAGTTTGAGTCTTTTTTGACATTTAGTATTTCATATTTATCATTCATGATATAACTTGTTTTATGGTTTTTATCTTTTACAAGACCAATGATTGGAATATTTAGTCCTAAGGAGTCAATGATTTCTTTCGCTACACTAATCTGTAGTTTTCCTCCATCCATAACGATTAGGTCTGGTTTTTGTAAGTTTTCCATCAATACTTTATAGTATCTTCGATATAGAACTTCTTTCATAGCACTTAAATCATCTTTTACCTCGGTTGATATTTTAAATTTACGATATTCGTTTTTTAAAGGTAAAAAGTCTTCAAACACTACCATACCTCCCACATAAAAGGTTCCAAATAAATGTGAGTTATCGAAGGACTCCATTCTTGATACAGAGTCTAGGTGTAATAAATCTTTTAACTCTTTGATTGCTTCTGTTCTCAGTTTATCATCTTTCTTTAGTGTCTCTTCTTGTAAATCTAATTGTTCTTTGGCATTTTCTTTCGCTAAATCTAATAAGTTTTTTAACTTTCCTTTTTGTGGTGTATGTGTTTTTATTTCGAAATATTCACTGATTAAGTCACTATCTATTCCTTCTGGTAAATAAATTTCTTTCGGTAACATTCCTTGCTTTTCATAAAACTTAATTAAGTACTCTACTACTTCTTCTTCAGGATCTATCATTGTCTGAATGATTTCATTATGTCTTCCAAATAGTAGACCATCTCTAATAAAGAATATTTCTATTGATAAATAGTTTTCGTCCATGGCATAATTTACTAAATCGAATTGATAACTTTTATTTAAATCTATTTTTTGACGACGTAATGTTATATCAATATCTTCTAACATATTTTTTAACTCTAGTGCTCGTTCATAGTTTAAGTTGTTACTGGCACGTTCCATTTCTTGTTTTATTTTTTCGACGATTTCTTTGGAGTCTCCTTTTAAAAAGCTAGTAATTTCTTTTTTCATTTTATCAATCTTATCGCTACTTACTTCTTTGACACAGTAACCAAGACATTCATTAATATGATAATAAAGACATAATTCTTTTTTTAATTTTTCACACTTTCTTAAAGGATAGATACGATTAATCATCTCTACTGTCTTTCTGGCTGCGGCAACATTGGGATATGGTCCATATAGATGATCTTTGGTCTTCTTTCTTTTGGTATTTCTAACGATTTTAAGTCTTGGATACTTTTCGTTTGTTAATTCAATATATGGATAAGTTTTATCATCTTTTAATAAGATATTATATTTTGGATCATATTTTTTTATTAAGGTAATCTCTAGTATTAAGGACTCTAATTCACTTGATGTTACAATATATTCAAAGTCATCAATATCTTCTACTAACCTCCGAGTTTTACCAGTTACTGTTCCCGTAAAATAACTTTTTAATCTATTTTTTAAATTTTTGGCTTTTCCTACATAGATAATTACTCCATCTTTATTTTTCATCTGATAACTACCTGGTTTTGTAGGAACTAACGCTAATTTTTCTTTAAAATTTTTCATTCCATCACCACAATTCTAATTTATTATACCTTAAAATTACAAAAATAGCTAACACTATTTCGTGTTAACTATTCAACTATTATGTATTTTAATTATGCGGATGCGATGGTGACGGTTCCAGTAACATTTGATTCTTTAAGTCTTGCTTCTATCCATGTCTTCGCTGTGGCATCTTTTACGATGATGTTAATTCCGTCTGTAATGTCACTAAACATGGATGAGTAACCTGTTGCATTAAATGTCGCATTACGCATATCTAGGTTAGTCAGTTCATAACAGCCATTAAACATATCACTCATATTTGTTACTTGACTTGTATCAAAACCACTTAAATCTAAACTGGTGAGATTGTCACATCCAGAAAACATAAAACCCATATCTGTCACTTGACTGGTATCCCAGTATTCACCAAAAATAATGGTAGATAAAGTTCCATTATTTGTAAAAGGTACGATTTAGATAATTTTAGCAATCATAAAGTATCTACCTTTATGAAAATCATGATTCGTAAAATAAAACTGTACTCGTTATTGGTACAGTTCTATTTTTTATATTATTGATATTTTTGCATTGCTTTCATCATTTGATTAATTTGCTTTTGGTTT
>CAJLUG010000054.1 GCA_905209745.1 uncultured Mycoplasma sp. | reverse complement strand
ATGAATCTTCATATAATCATGATGATTCACATTGCCTATGTAGACATCTTTAATAATAAAAGAATTGCTAGAAATAAATTTATTTAATTTAAAGTATTTAGTTTAGAAGATGTTTGATTATCAGTAAATGCTTGTACAATATTTTTACAAAGTCTAGTAATTATTTATAATGTTATAACTAATACTAATGATGCTTGTGAAGATAATGGGGATAGTTTAGATGTTAATTATAACAATGAAGATAAAAACTTGCATCTAAATTTGAAAAATTAAATTTCAATGAAAAACTGGATGCGTTTAGAAAAATTATAATTAAATATGATAATGAAACGCAATTTAATGATAAAACTTCAGTATTGTTGTTTGACTCAAAGTTAAGTAGATATGATACTGCTCTTCGCATTGGTATATTAAAAGAAAAAAATTTAAAAATGATAATGAATGCTAATAATAGATATGAATATAAATGGATTTCAAAAGTCATCAAAACTGGACTTATATGTAAATGATATTCTTTTTGTTTTGAACAAGGATGTGGAACAAATCGCTATTAATAATAAATAAGATGTAAAGACCTCTTTTAGGGGTCTTTTTTAGTGACTTTTTATTTCCTTTTTGATATAATCGAAATAGAATATCGAGGTGATTAGATGAAGGTAGTGTGTGTGGGTCATTCTACATTTGATACAACGTTACCTATGGATTTTTATCCAACTGAAAATTTTAAATATAGAATTCATAACCATATTGAATGTGGTGGAGGTCCTGCTTCTAATGGGGCATATTTACTTGCTAAATGGGGTATGGATACTACAATTATGAGTATTGTTGGTGATGATTATTATGGACAACAAATTGTAAAAGAATTTTCTGATATTGGAGCAAATACTGAATATTTAGAAGTTCATTCTGGATATATGACTCCTAGTAGTTATATTATTGCGAATATGGGAAATGGTAGTAGAACAGTTATTACTTCTAAGAAAGATCCTATTCGTAAACTTACTCATTCTGGTGTAGTAAGTGCAGATGTTATTTTAATTGATGGAGAACATCCAGAGACAGCAGAAGAAGTGTTATTACAAAATCCTGATGCCATTAGTATTCTTGATGCGGGTAGACTTACGGATGATACTAAACATTTAGGGAAATTGGTTAAATATTTAGTATGTTCTAAAGAATTTGCGGAAAAGTTTGCTGGTAGAAAAATTGATGCTAGTGATATTGATAGTGCTATTTATTGTTATGAAAAGTTGAAGGAATATTTTAATAATACGGTTGTTATTACTTTGGAAGATAAGGGGAGTTTTACTAAGTTTAATGGGTATGAAGTTATTCCTACTATCAAGGTCAAAACTTTGGATTCTACTGGTGCTGGAGACATCTTTCATGGTGCCTTTGCATATTTTATAAGTAATGGTTATTCATTAAAAGATACCATTCATTATTCTTCTGTTACCTCTGCTATTTCTGTTACAAGAATTGGTGCTAGAAACTCTATTCCAACTTTAGATGAAGTGTTACATTATGATGAAATCATATAATAGTAATCCTGTTTTGGATTTACATGGTATTGATCGGGAATATGCAAGGATTTTGATAAATGATTTTATTCGGGATTGTTCGGTCATGAAGTGTGAAAAAGTAGTTATTATTCATGGGATAGGGAAAGGCATTTTACAGAAGACTGTACGTGATGTTTTGCAAAAAAATAAGTGTGTTTTGGAGTACAAATTAGATATGTTTAATCCGGGGCAAACTATCGTTTGGATTAGGCGTGATTAGTGTTGACTTTTGACAAAAGAGGTGTTACTATAAACTACATACATAAGACGAGGGGGATTGGTCTAAATGTATAGTGACGATTATGAACGTAAAGGTTTTCCATTCAAAGATTTTTTACTAAAACTTATTTTGGTAATTATCTTTGCTTTTTTGCTTGCTTGGTTATTACCTAAGTTTATGGAGCCTAATGTTATTACTAATAGCAATGAAAGTAATATTGATATTTCGCCATTAACATCACAAATTTTTGCTGATAATTTAGAGAAGATGAAAGAAGCAGCAATCACTTATTATACAGATGAAAGACTTCCACAAGAGGTGGGAGATTCTGATACGATGACTTTAAGTGATATGATTGGTAAGAAGTTGCTTGTTCCATTAATTGATAAAAATAATAAACCTTGTGATGTTGAGAAGAGTTATGTAAAAATTACCAAACTTGATGAGGAGTATTTATTAAAAGTTAATTTGAAAGATAGTGAACAAGAAGATTATATTTTAGTTCACTTAGGATGTTATACTTACTGTGAGTCAGATGTTTGTGAGAAGAGAACGGATGTAGTAAGTAAAACATCTAAACCTACGGCAGTTGTTTCTGTAGATGGAAGTGGTAGTACTTCCACTGGTACTGGTCCTAATACGCCAAGTGATCCAAGTATGCCAACTCCAGAGGATCCTTCTACTGAGCCAGAACCACCTGAAGAGGTTCAAGGATACTTATATGAATATCAAAAGAATCAAGATGCACAATTTTCTAAGTGGACTAGTTGGTCTAGTTGGACAAAGACTAGTTGTTCTACTCCTGAATATAATTGTAATGATAGAGATCCTAAATGTTTAGAAAAAGTACAAAGATATGATCGTAAAGAAAAGATTGGTACTCATAATGTTACTTATGAAAAACAAAGACAACAACTTATACAGACAAGTTCTTATAATCAAAAATCTTGTTCTAATTATAATTACGTTATCATTAATAATACCACTTACGCTACAATCACAACTACAACTTATAATGTTATTAAGAATGTTATTACTGGTAGTGGACAATCTGCTGGTGGCTGGGTATATAATGGTCGTGCTAGTTATAAGAATCCACCAAGAGATACGGCTACTACACAATATAAGTTTGTAGGTGCTAATTATAGCTACTGTGAAGAGACTTGTACAACATTACCTGAATATTATTATGATTCTTATGTTTATAGAGGTAATGGTGGTCTTTCTACGGTAAGCAGTACTACTTCTGTTCCTGGAGGAAGTTCTTCTTCTAGTGATATTACTGCTAGCTGTGGTAATGTAGTTACGAAGACAGTACCAATTTATGGTTATATTACTATTTCTGAGAAGGCTACTCGTACAGAACCTTTATATGGAACTGTTTGTTATAAAAGTACAAAGACTAGAACATTGTTAGATGCTGGTAAGACTATGACTAAGTGGAGTACTTATAATGATAGAGATTTACTAGATAATGGCTGGTATTATACCGGTAAGATGAAAAAGGCCTAGTCAAGGAGGATAATTATTATGAAGGAAAAAAGAATTGTTGATATAGTAGGTTATACTGTAACTGATAAAGTGGGAGATTCTACTAGTACTTGGGATGTTGCAACTGTATTTTATGATGATGGTACAGTAGGTACTGTTCCAATGGATGATGGTAGAAAGTTAGCTAAGGACAATAATATCCTTATGGTTGAAACTTACGCTGGATCTGGATACTTAAGTGAGAAAATTAGACGTCATTTTGAAGAGTATTCTCAAGCTACAGAGGAAGTTTTAGAAGAACAAGTAGAAGAAGTGCCTGAGGTTAGTACTGCTGCCGCTATTTATCAAGAACCTGTATTTTCTTATGATACTTTAGATGCAATGTTAAATCTTGTTAATGAGAATAAGGAAGAGTCTGTTGTATTAGGGGAAGAGGATTTAGAAAAAACAGATGAAGTTGATAATACTGATAAAGTTGATTTTGAAACCATTGAAGAACAAGAAGAAATTGAAGATGAAAAAGTAGGAATGTTTACAAGACTACGTAATTCTATACAAAATATTCGTACTTTACGTTTAGTAAGAAAAAAAGAAAAGATGAAAGAAAAAATTACTTCTTTAATGGATGGTGAAGAAAAAGAAGCTAAAATCGAATCTTTGAAAGATCGTGTGTTAAAGATTAATAAAGTTTTAAATCGTTCTTCTCGTAAGAAGAAGGAAAAGAAAGGTATATTTTCTTATATCAGTAAAAAAGTAGTTGCAGGAGCAACAGCTGCTGCGATGGTTATTGGAAGTATTCCAGTAATTAATAAACTTGTAAAACCTGTTTATGCTTCTACTAAAGACACTATTACTGAGACTGGTGTAGATATGGATGATTTTTCTAATGATCAATTATTAAAGCAATTACAAAAAGAAGATAGTGCTTACGATGATTTATTAGATAAGACTACAAATACTACACAAAAAGCAGAAATGACAAAGATTGGTAATTATATTGATTACTTTAATGGTACTTTTGCTAGTCATTATTTAGAAAGTAATCATCCAGGTGTTCGTGCTGCTTTAACATTTGAAGAAATCAGTGCTTTAAATCTTGCTTATAACGATTTTTCTAAAGAGGATATTAAAGCAATTTTCAATGGATATGAGTTAAATTCTTATGATTTTACAAATTATTATAAAGAAGCAACTTTACAATTAATGGGTGCCTTTGTTATTGAAACAAGAGATATGCCTGTTGAGTTAGATCAGTTATTAAATACAGAGGAAGGTAAAGCTTTCTATCAAAAATATCATGAATTATTTATGAAATGTAAAGAGACAACTGGTCAAGAACAAATTAATGCAGTTAATAGTTTTTATCAAGAATTATATAAAGATTATCCGATTAGTGATGAGGTAAGAGAAGTTGGCATTTCTCATTCGGAATCACGTGATGATATTGAAGCATATAAGTTAGCTGTTACTCCTATGGTTGCAGCAGCTGAGATGATGTTCCAAAATCTTGCTATTGATCATACTTTATCAGATAAAGCAATTGCATATTTTAATGATTTAGGATTATGTGAATTTGCAGAAGATAAATTTGATAAAGCAGAATATATTTTACTTGCTGCTAATGAAGATAAAGATAATCCAACTTTTGAAGAATTTATGGAAGCTAAGGTTAGTGAACAAAAAGAAAAATATATTTACTTTGTTTCTGATGAAGCACGTGACTTGAGTCAATTAGATTCTTTCCAAGAATGGGTAAATGGACATTTTAATATTCAAGATGGATCATTTGTTACTAGTGGATCTATTATCGTAGGTAGTTATAGTACTTCTAGTGTTACTTATCATACAGAAACTTCTACTATTACAACAAGTGACCGTGATTATGCTGTTAGTTTAGTTGGAGAAGATGCAGTTAGAAGAGCGGAAGAAGAAGTTGATAAAACATTCGAAGAAGAAAATGAAAAATTAAAAGCTGAAGGTGAAGCGGAAGCTGAGAAAAATCGTCAAGAGATGCAAGAAGAAGCTGATAAAGAAGCAGAAGAAATCCGTGATGAAATTAAAGAGGAAGAAGAACAACTTCAAGAAGATATTGATAGCGCAAACGATCAAATCGATGAGAATAATAAAGATCAAGATTCTACGAACGATAATCCTGTTTCTGAAGATGACTTCCATGGTAATGTTGATTTTGACGATGAGCATTCTCAAGATGGTGTTTTAGATGATAGTGTAAGCGATATTACTACAGATGGTAGTGGTGCTGATCAGGATTTACCAGATTCTAATGAGACTGGAGAAAAATTCGATAATCAAGCTCCAGAATATACACCTAATTATGATGCAATGGCTCAAGCTGCTGTTGATTATATGGAAGCAAATTCAGTAGAAGATGAAAGTACATATGTTTATACTAAATAAGGAGATTATTCTCCTTTTTTTATTTTGTGTTGACTTTTTTAGGGTTCTATGGTATAATATGTTTACTTCAAGGATAGAGGGTAACCTGATGGTTGATTAGTTAGGGGGTTGAATATGATGGAGAAATCTTTTATATTCGAATATTTAGATGAAAATGATTTTAGAAAGAAAGAACGTTCTGTTCGAAAGTATAATATGCTTGCTTATAAGAAATTAACTTTTTCTTATTATCCAGAACTTAGAAAGGGTAACTTTTTAGGAAAAGAAGTTAATCGTAATGAAAAAGATCAAACTGTAACTTATGAGTTTAAGTTACCTACAGATGAATTGTTTGCTAAAGTACATGGAGAGATTATGTTACATTATACAGTATATTTAGAAAAACATATTATTCTTTTGACAAATATTACTCCTGAAGGTATTTTAGATGAAGGTCATAGAGCAGAATTATCTACTTATAAGGGAGTTATGATTTCTAAAACCAATCCAGAAAAAGATATGTTTAAGATTAATCTATTAAATATGTTGGGTAAATAAAAGAAGTTCTTTGGTTGAACTTTTTTTCATACTTAGCAGTTTTTAACATATATTACTAGTGTATTCTTAAAAGGCAGTAATATCTTTTCTAACGAATAGCAGTTTTGACTTTGAAGACATCTTTGACAATACTTGCTATCTTTGATATAATATGCCACACAAAGGAGATGATAGGATGAAAAGTGAATGTAATTACTTTTCTAGTAGTATCGGTAAAAATATGTTATTGGAGTGTAGAAAATGGTTAGAGCAATATAAAAAAGCTTACGATATTATGGATCGTGTATGTTCTAGTGATAAAGGTAATCGTTATTCTTTAAAACTTTCTACAAAGATCAGTAAAGAAAAGAATCCAAAAGGTAAAGA
>CAJLUG010000053.1 GCA_905209745.1 uncultured Mycoplasma sp. | reverse complement strand
TAATATATAGTCACGACTAGCAGGATCAACGCCTCCAATTGGTTCATCTAATATATATAAATCTGCTCTTCTACTCATAACCATAATTAACTGTACTTTTTCTTTTGTACCCTTAGACATATTCTTAAGTTTATCTTGTTTATTAATTTTTAACTTTTCCAAAAGCTGTACTGCTTTTTCTTCATCAAAGTCTTGATAAAAATCTTTAAAGAATTGAATTAACTCTATCACTTTCATATTCATATTTAAATATGTTCTCTCTGGCAAATAAGAAATAATTTTCTTACTTTCGATACCAGGTTCTTTTCCCTGAATCAAAATTTCTCCAGAAGAAGGTTGTAATAAATCATTAATAATTTTAATCATTGTTGTCTTACCAGATCCATTAGGACCAAGCAATCCATATATTTTACCTTTTTCAATCTTAAGATTAATCTTTTTTAAAACCTCTTTAGTTCCAAAATTTTTAGATAAATCTTTAAACTCAACTAATTCCATTATGAATGTTTCCTTTCTTTTAATAATTGAATCACATCATTAATCTCTAATCCTAATCTATTCATATCAGAGATAAAATTTTCTAACTTTTCTTTCGCTAACTCTTGTTTTACTTGATGAATGATAGTAACGTCTTCAGTAACAAATTTTCCAGAAGTCCTCTTTGTATAAATAAGATGTTCATCTTCCAGTTCCAAAAGAGCCCTTTGTATTGTATTAGGATTAACACAAATCATCGTTGAAAACTCTCTAACAGAGGGAAGTTTCTCACCAGGTGCAAAGTGACCTAAGACAATTTCAAGTTTTACTTTTTCCACCAGTTGTTTGTAAATAGGCTTATCATCATCAAAATCAAACTCCATAACTACCTCCTTTGTATTACTTAATTAATACAGTTATACATCAAAGCAAATAAAAAGTCAATAAAAAAAGGAACATTTGTTCCTTACCTAATTAGCTTTCTTTCTAGCATACCCAATACTAACACAAAAAGCTGCGACAACCAAGATAATTGCAATTACTGCGGCAATATCAGAAGCATAACCCTTTTCTTCTAAAAGTTCTGGGTTGATATCATCGATATAATTCATAATATCATAACGTTCATCAACTGCAGTATTATAATCAGCCTCAATCTTAGAAATGATTTCTTCATCATAAGAAGAAGTATATCCTTGCCAAGATTGATCACCAATAATAATATATGGAACACCTTCTGGTTCTTCTTTTCTAAGATCAGCAACTTCATTCATTAAGTCTACATTATCAGAATTATTCCAAGTTTCATACATTACTAAATTATAATGATCTCCATATTCATCTTCTATACTATCAAAAAATTCTTCAGCTTGAGCACAATAACTACAACCATCGCCATAGAAGAAATAAACATTTACTTTTTGATTCTCTTCAGCTAATACTGTAAAAGGTAGTATTAAAATACTGATAAAAATGCCTAACAAAACTTTTGCCTTTTTCATTTCTATACCTCCCTAATAAATATATCATAATTTAATATAACACGCTAGAAAAAGCCGAAAGAAACAAGCAAAATAAAGTAATTTTCATCTTTTTTTCACAAACGATTATTCTTTTTCAGCAAGTTTTCTTAATTTTTCTTCTGCTTCTTCCATAGGAATATACAATTTACATTTACAAATTCCTTCTTGCACAAACTCATCACAAGGACATAGGGTAGTATCATCTACATTAACTCTACAAGGACAATGTCCATTTTTCTTTTGTAATCCCTCCATAATAACAGAAACATATTTTTTATCAGGATTAATTCGATAATTTTTCATAAAATCACTCTCCTATTAACATTATATCTTAGAACAATCAAAATTTGGAATAAAACTTTCACTTTGCGTTTCACCCTCCTGGATAAAAGCATAGCGAATACCTAAATCAAGAGCATAATCAATAACATCTTGATATTCATCATCACTAACTTTGCGGTTTAAGTTAGGAAATTTCTCAAAGGTTCTAAGCGGTGTATATTGATTCATAATACTAAGAATAATATCATCGTGATAAGTATCGTATAAATAGTGAATAATCTTTTTGGCATCTTCACTATGTCCAGGTAATACTAATATTCTAACCACAACACCCTTCACTAACAAATCATCTTTAATAACAAACTTTCCAACTTGTTGAACCATCTCTTGGATAGCTAAACTAGCATAATGAAAGTAATTATCTACATGAGAATAACGACATCCAAGCGATGAATCAAAATATTTTAAATCGGCTAAATAGATATCAACAAGACCATCTAACATCTGTATTGTAGAACGATTTTCATAGCTACTAGTATTATAAACAATAGGAATAGAAAGATCCCTACATTTAATTTTTTGAATAGAATTAACAATTTGGGGAACGTAATGAGTTGGAGTAACAAGATTAATATTATGTGCACCTTGTTCTTGTAACTCTAAACAAATCTCCCTCAAGCGATTTTGAGAAATTTCTTTTCCATATCCTAAACTACTAATTTGATAATTCTGACAAAAGATACATTTTAAATTGCAATAAGAAAAGAAAATAGTTCCTGATCCATGACTTCCTGAAATAATTGGCTCTTCCCACATATGAAGACCATAGTGAGCTACTTTAATTTTATCACTAGCTCCACAAACTCCAACAGATTGATATCGATTGACATGACAATTTCTAGGACACAAAGTACAAGATTCTAATACATTCATATAATCGCCTCATCAATATCATAGCATAAAATAATAAATTGAAAAATAGCGAAAAAAGATATATAATATATCCCTAAAGAAGGAAAGATAATATGATAAATGACGAGTTACACCAAAAAATAGATGAAATAATAGGAAAAAAATTAGAAGAGTTAAAAATAATAGACCCATTTTTGTACTATAACCTGGAAAAGATTGATGAAACAATTTCAAACGCTTCAATTCCTAATCTTAAAAATACGGCTCAAGGTGCATTACCATATGTACCAATTGAGACATCTTTATCTATAGCTGCAGATTTTTTAGAAAAATGTAATCCGACATATAAAAAATTATTATTACAAAAATATAGAGATGGATTATTAATTTTTTGTGAAAAAAGAGATAATAGAATTTATTATAATTTTCACTTGAATCGTTCTAAAATATTTATAAAACCAGAAGAAACTCTGATAGATGCTATATATATAATCCATGAAATTATTCATGATACCAATATGAATGACATAGTTTTTAGATATGCGTTTACAGAAACTGTTTCTATTGCATCGGAACTAATGTTTCTAAAACAATTAGAAGATAACGATTATAGTAAAGTAAATATTAATTTATTATCTCAACCAAGAGGAATAGATTACCAAAAATGCTTAAAACATTTAAGATGGATGTTGCCACTATTTATAAGTAAAAAAAACAATGGTAGAATTGACGAAAGCATTTATGACCTCCTTCCAGAAAAATCTCAAATATCTAGTAAGAACATGGATCAAAATTTGAATATATTTTTAAAAACAAATAGAACAGAACTAAGAAGATATAGATATGCAATAGGCTATATGTTAGCAAAGTCATTTGTTTCTAGAAACCCTACCTTGGAAGAATTATCAAAACTAAGTGAAACCTTAAAAGAAGAAAACATCAAAGAAGAAAACATCAAAAAATTTTATGAAATGACATTTGGAAATTACACATTCGCTACTTTACCTAATATTGTGACAGAAGATGAGTTTTCTTACCAGGATGCCCCATATGTAAAAAAATTAAAGAAAAAACCATAATCCTTCTAACTAACACTTTGTTAGGAGGATTTTTATGGGAAATGGTCTAACGAACAAAGAAGCAATTGAAAAAATACGGGAGTAATGAAATCAGTAAAAAACAAAAAGTTTGAAAAATATAAAATTAAATGATAAAATAATCAACTAAGAAAGACGGAAAGGTAGATTCATATGCTATCAAAAGAAATATGTAGTGCAGTAAGCAAAAAAACTGCTATAGATTTAGAACGGATAAAACAATTAGACAAGTTTTTATATACGAATATGGAAAGAATCTATATCACCATAAAAGATGCTGCCCTACCATCAGAAAAAGGAATAGTAATGGGAGCACTTCCTTATTTATCAGAAGAAGAGTCCATAAAGATGGTTCAAGACTTTTTAAAAAATCTTCCTCCTTCCTATCAAGAATCCTTTAATAACATGAAAGAAAATAATCTTGATTTTGAGAAGAGGATAGGTAGTCATTTATTAATAGATCATGAAAACGAAGATTATATCATAGTCATAGAAAAGAAAGACAACTTGAATATGGCTATCGATTTAGTTCATGAATTCTTTCATACTCAAAATTTAGAAATAGAAAATGAATCTACTCGACTAATGTTAACGGAAGTAGTATCCATGGTAGCAGAATCAATATTTTTAAACCATTTAAAAAAAGAAGGAATAAGTGACTACGATATTAATTTAGCAAGACAAAAAAGAAGAGATACTTATAAAAATAATCTATACATCCTAAAAGAAATGTTACCATTATACGTATCCCAAAAAAACAAACATAAAATATCAAAAAGAACCTTTAAAAACTTACCAAAATATGTAAATCGAAAAGAAGAAAACATAAGAGTAGACTTATTAAAATATATTTTTTCTAGTGCTACCTACTTAGAAAATTATAAACATGCGTTAGGTTATATGTTAGCCAAACAATATACGATGAAAAATAACACACCTTATGGACTAGATAAAATAAATACCTTATTAAAAAACGGAAATTATGAAGAATTTCAAAATATAGTAATGGGTGATTATCAAATTAAAAATATTCATCAAGTAGTATCTGAAGAAGAATTTAATTATCATCCAAAGCAATTAAGAAAAAACAAATCATAACAAAACACCTCCTAGCATACACTTTGTTAGGAGGATTTTTATGGGAAATGGTCTAACTAACAAAGAAGTAATTGAACAAAGAAAAAAATATGGTAGTAATGAAATCAGTAAAAAGAAACAAAAAAGTATCTTAAAACTATTCTTAGAGTCATTATCAGATCCAATTATAAAAATATTATTAATTGCCTTAGGCATCAAAACAATGTTTTTATTTCATGACTTCGACTGGTTTGAAACTTTAGGAATCGTAATAGCGATATTCATTGCCTCGTTAATATCAACCTTATCAGAATATGGTAGTGAAGAAGCTTTTAAAAAACTACAAGAGACTTCATCCAAACTAAAATGTAAAGTAAAAAGAAATAATAGGGTTACAGAAATAGGAATTGATGAAGTAGTAGTAAAAGACATTGTATTATTACAAACAGGAGATAAAATTCCTGCCGATGGTATCATCAAAGAAGGCTCTGTATTAGTAGATGAATCGAGTATGAACGGTGAGACCAAAGAAGTTGAAAAAGGAGTAGGAGAGAAACTCTATCGGGGTACCGTAATCTACGCCGAAGAAGCCTATATGGAGGTAACCGAAGTAGGTGATAAAACATTCTATGGGAAAATGAGCACTGAATTACAAGAATCATCAAGCCTCAGTCCCTTAACATTAAGATTAAAAGAATTAGCGAAGTTTATTAGTAGAATAGGTTATGTAAGTGCAATATTAGTAGCATTTTCTTATCTATTTACCGAAATCGTAGTAGCCAATTCTTTTAATATGGAAAAAATTATGTTGACGCTAACCAATGTAGAAGAACTATTTAATATTTTAATCTACGCTTTAACATTAAGTGTAACAATCATCGTAGTTGCCGTACCAGAAGGACTACCTATGATGATTACTCTCGTATTATCGTCCAACATGAAAAGAATGTTAAAAAATAACGTACTAGTAAGAAAGATGGTAGGAATAGAAACTGCCGGAAGCCTAAATATTCTATTTACGGATAAAACAGGAACTCTAACCAAAGGAAAACTAGAAGTAATAGGGTTAGAAGATGGAGAATTAACAGAGTATAAAACAGAACAAGAAACATTAAAATATCGTTTTTTTCATGAACACTTAAAAAACAATTGTCTCTATAATAATAGTAGTTACCTAGATCAAGAAAATAAAGTAATTGGAGGAAACATCACAGATAGATCAATCTTAGAATTTATAAAAACAGATAGAAAGAAGAAATACCAAAAACTATCCACAACTCCCTTTAGTAGTAAAACAAAGTATTCTCAAGTAACAATAGATATAGGAAAAAAGACAAATTACATAAAAGGTGCTCCAGAAAAACTCTTGCCACTATGTAATATTTATCTTACAAAAACAGGTACCAAAGAAATTATCAAGAATAGACAGAAGATATTAGAGTCGATTACTAAAAAAACAAAACAAGGAATAAGAGCAATTCTTCTTGCCTATAATGATTCTTACAGAAATAACAGTTTAGAAAGATTAACTTTAATAGGTATTTTATATATTAAAGATGATATTAGAAAAGAAGCAACAGAAGGAATAAAAATAATAAAAGAGGCTGGTATTCAAACAGTAATGGTTACAGGAGATAACAAAGATACTGCTATTAGTATTAGTAAAGAAGTTGGATTATTAGAACGAAAAGAAGATGTGGTATTAACGCATCATGAACTAAAAAAGATGACGGATAAAGAAGTAAAAGAAATTCTACCTAAGTTAAAAGTAGTTGCTAGAAGTATGCCACAAGATAAAAGTAGATTAGTACGAATTGCCAAAGAAGAAAATTTAGTCGTAGGAATGACTGGAGATGGAGTAAATGACGCTACAG
>CAJLUG010000052.1 GCA_905209745.1 uncultured Mycoplasma sp. | reverse complement strand
TACACTCTTTCCCTACACGACGCTCTTCCGATCTTTAGATAGATCAAAACAAGATGCTGTAAACTCTGTATTAAACGGAGAAACTTATACATGGATTAATGACCGAGTACAAGCTGGTGTAACAGTATTAGATGCTGAAACTGGTAAAGTTCAAGCAATCGGTGCTGGTAGAAATAGATCAGCTGGAACTTGGAATTATGCGGTAGATAATAAACGTCAACCTGGATCAACTGCAAAACCATTATTCGATTATGGTCCAGGAATAGAATATAATAACTGGTCTACCTATACCCTATTTGATGATTCACCATATACTTATTCAAATGGTAGAGAAATCAATAACTGGGATAATGGATACTTTGGAACAGTTACTTTAAGAAGAGCACTTTCTACTTCTCGTAACATTCCAGCCCTAAAAGCATTCCAACAAGTAGATAATGAAAAGATTATTGAATTCGTACAAGGTTTAGGAATAGAACCGGAAATCGAAAATGGTAAAATTCATGAAGCACATGCCATTGGAGCATTCTCACCTGGAGTATCTTCTCTAGAGATGGCTGGTGCATACGCCGCCTTTGCAAATGGTGGATATTATACAACACCACATACAATTGAAAAAATAGTAATCAGAGATACAGGCGAAGTAATTGAATTTGAATATGATACCAAACGTGCTATGTCAGATTCAACTGCATTTATGATTACCAATGTCTTAGAAGACGTAGCCCTAACTGGTGGAACACCAACAAATGTAGCTGCCAAAACTGGTACCACAAACTATGATGATGAAACAATGGCAGCATATAACTTACCAAACGATGCCATCAGAGATTCATGGGTAGTAGGATACTCTACAAAAACAGTAATTGCTCTATGGTATGGTTATGATAAGATCGATTCAACTTACGTATTACACAACGTACCAGCAACCGTACAAAAAGATAGAATATTTAACGCGCTAGTTTCATCAGGAGCAATGGAAGCAGATAGAGAAGCCTTTAAACAACCATCTAGTGTTGTAAGACTAGGAATTGTCTCTGGATCAAATCCTCCAATCGTAGCTGGAGCTGGATATACTGGAAATGTTGTATATGAGTACTTCAAGAAAGGTTATGAACCAGAAGAGACAGATACATCAACAGTAACCCTTGCAAAACCTGGAAACTTAAAAGTAACCTATAATGAAAACACAAAACAAGTAACAATCTCTTGGTCTGCTGTAGATCCTGGAGATAACGAAAACTTAGGTACATTTGGATATAACGTTTACTTAGGATCAACCCTACTAGGATTTACAGAAAGTACAAGTTATACCTATAGTGTTGGTTCTGGATCTCCATATGGAACATATAAAGTTGTCGCAACCTTCAAAGGTTATAGTGGATTACAAGGAACAGCCGCAACCTACACCTTAGAAGAACCGGAAGAAGAAGAGCCAGAAACACCGGAAGAACCAACAACACCACCAGAAGAAGATTATACGCAAGAAAAAGAAGAATGTGCATCAACTGGAGGAACATGGAACGATCAAACAAATACTTGTACACCAGCATCACCTTCAGGTGGAGATAACCCAACAACTCCATAAAGTTAAACAAAAAAAAGAAGAATCAATCGAGATTCTTCTTTTTTTCACGACAATATTCTTTTAAAGGACAGTCCTTACATAAAGGCTTTACTGCCTTACAATAATATCTCCCAAAAAGTACCATCTGTAAATGAAACTTCGCCCATCTCTCCTTCGGTACCTTCTTCATTAACTTTCTTTCCACATCCCAAACAGAGTCCTTAAGAAAGGCCAGTTTTAGCCTCTTAGAGACACGTTCTACATGCGTATCAACCGCAATTGCAGGATAATGATAAAACTCCGCTAAAAAGACATTTACTGTCTTTCTACCAACACCCGGAAAACTCTCTAAGACTTCCCTATCTACAGGAACCTTACCATCAAATTCATCGACTAGTCTTGTAGCAATTCCCTTCACATACTGAGCCTTCTTACGAAAAGAACCAACCGGACGAATAATCTCTTCCAAATCCTCTAAAGGTGCATTCTTTAACTCTTCTAACGTCTTGTACTTAGAAAAAATAATCGGAGTAACAGAATTTACTCTCTTATCTGTTGACTGTGCACTAAGAACAACCGCAATTAATAACTGATAATCCGTCTCATATATAAGTTCACACTTAGGATCTGGAAACAAATAATCTAAATACTCTAACAACTTATTCATCATCATCAAACCAATTCCAATCTACAATATCTAAATCAATATCACTATCTGCCTCTTCTTCCCTCTTCTTCTTTCTACGACGACGATTCTCCTCTACATCAGAAACAGTAGTAATACCAAGTTTACCCCATTCATATAAAATCTTATCAATATATCGTAAATTAGATACCCCATTAAATGTAGCCTCTTTAATCGCCTCTTTAATCAACTCTTCACTCATATCATTATCAAGCCACGCCTTAATAATCTCAAACTCAATAGGACTAAGAGTTCTACCAAACTCCTTCTCAATAAACTCAAAAATATCAGACTGACTATTCTTTTTGGAATTACTATTTTCTATAAAAATAGAAGAAATCTTACCAAAGAAGCCATCTAACATCACAACCTCTTCCATTAACCCTTTTTCATTCTTAACAACTTCTACTTGAATAAGCTTACGATCTGTCAAAGTCTCAATATACTTCATAACCTGAGCCAAATCCATCCCCAACTCTTCTTGATACTTACTTGGATTAAATAAACTATGATCTCCAAGTTGATATAAATACATCAAAAAAATAAACTCATCCAAAGAAACTTTAAACTTCTTATAATTTTTTAAGAGATAAATAGGAACGACAAGATGTCCTTCTCTAAAAACATCTACAACTTGTAATGCTTTCATAGTATCATCCCCTTAAATAATATCTATATAATATCATAAATAAAAAAAGAAAAAAAGTCTCTTACACAGAAAGAAACTTTTCTTTAATATAAGAAAGCAACTCTTCCTTATGATTACCTAATCTATGATAAAGAACCTCTTTTTCAATATCCTCATAAACATCACTCAAGTATTCTCCAGGCTCTTTATTTAAACACTTCATAATATCTCGACTTGTAATATCTAAATCTTGTCTACGATGAATAACAAGTTGATTATAAGACTCTGTAATATCTTTCTTATCTAATCCCTTCATCTCGGCTGCCACACTATTGGCATAAAGACCATAATGATATAAAACAGTAGGATCCATATTATTTAACTTCATTACATCTCTAATATCCTTCATTAACTCTTTTTCATGATTAGAAAACGGATACAAAGTATCAACATCTAATATACTCCAAATACCAATTAAACTATTGGTATTCGTAACCTGACTCAAATTCTTTAACTCTAAATTCTTATCTAAATGAAAATCAAGTAATAACTGAATCCCTTTCTTAGCATATCCACTAGCAAACATCTTATCTAATTCTTCTTTTTTTCTATGATAAGATAACTCAGTAAGTAAATGTTTATTTTTACGAATTGCTTCTTGTAAATCTTGATCTAACTGAAAGTCTAAAACTGTCGCAAAACGAATCGCTCTTAAAATCCTTAAAGCATCTTGTTCTAACTTCATAAAAGGATCCCCTATAGTACGAATAATCTTACGCTCCAAATCATCTTTTCCACCTAAGAAATCAATAATTTCTCCATTCTCATCCATACAAATCGCATTCACTGTAAAATCACGACGTAACAAATCTTGATATAAATCATCAATATATAAAATCTCATCTGGTTTACGATGATTCTGATAACTAAGTTCCTTTCTAAATGTTGTAATTTCAAATCTTACCCCATACTTTTTTACAATAACAGATCCATAGTCATCAGTAGGTAAAAATCCATCTTCAAAGATTTCCTGAATCTCTTTTGGCGTAGCATTCGTTGTAACATCAATATCTTGAGACTCTCTACCAAGTAAATAATCTCGAACAAATCCTCCAACAATATATGCCTCATAATTATGACTAGTTAATTCTTTTAAAAGTTTTAATGCACTATCAAGCATTGTATCCATTATATCACCATCTATATTATATCATAAGAACCGAAAAACTTCGTAAAAAACACAAAAGAAAAGAGATGACTAGACATCTCTTAATACATATGAATAATTAATTAGTTAACAGCATCTTTTAATGCAGAACCAGCTTTAAAAGTAACAGCATTTCTAGCAGCAATCTTAACTGTTTCTCCAGTTCTAGGATTACGTCCTTCACGAGCTGCTCTTTCAGATACTCCAAATGTTCCAAAACCAACTAGTGGTACTTTGTCTCCATTTGCTAAAGCATCAGTAATTACTTTAAAAGTAGCATCGATTGCTCTAGTAGCATCAGCTTTAGTTAAACCTGTTTCATTAGCAACAGCTTCTACTAATTCAACTTTTTTCATTAATATATACCTCCCTAACAATATTAATTAAGCACTTTATGCTTACATATTGAATTTACCATGTTTTATTATAAATTGCAAGCAAGAATGCTAAATTTTACGCACTTTTACGTAACTCTTCAAGAATAGAAGTAAGTAATTGAATGATATGTCCTAATGCAAAAATAAACAAACATACCAAAAAGGAAACAAACCATACAAAAATCATTAACGAAAAATTAAACTCTGTTGTAGTACAAGTACCATAGAAATTAGAACTAGTACCACAGGCAGGAAATAAATTCCCTAAAACAATACCAACACAAATACATATAAGAAAAGTAATAATTGCAAACTTTTGATATCCATTATAAGAATACCCTGATACTTCTTTCGTAATATTATGTATTTTAGGAAGATCTTGTTTTTCTCGTTCAATCTCATCAAACATACTCATAATTATTTATCCTCCTTCAGCTTACTTTGAACTTTCTTAGTTGTCTTTTTCTTCTTTACTTCTTTCTTCTCATCTTTACTTTCTACTTCCTCACTAACCTTAACTTCTTCTTCCACTTTTTCCTTCATAACAGGAACAACAGTTTCTTTCTCATTTAAGAAAGCACCATATAAATAAATATATCTAGAAAAAATAAGTAAATATCCTGCATCAAGTAAAGCAAGTATCGTACCATCCAATGTAGTAGTAACAATCAAATCTAATGCTAATAACATGACAACTAATACCATAATAATATTAAAATAAGTATCATTATCCACATCATTAAATGGTGACTTTGCTAAATGAAACTCTTTCCATATTCTAGTTCTACGTAAAAGAATATGAAATAAATAAATAAACAAAGTAAGCTGTAAAATACAACTTAAAAATGTCTCTAATGAAAAAGACTGAAACAAAGTCAAAACAGAAGTAATACTAGTAATAAAGTATAAAAGAATTAAAAATACATTTAAAAAATCAAAATACTTCTTACCAAACTTTGTCTTAAGTGCTATAAAATAAACAAGTACAATCAAATAAATACTATTATGATTAATAATATTCATAAGAATATCTTGCGTACTAAGATTATTATTAATCGCAAAAGACTGACTTAAAATAATAATAACTGCAATTAGTAAAATAATAAGATCTGTAATAAAATCTGGATTATGATACCAACGAATATCTTTTTGTTTTTGATTCATATCTATATCTTGCCTCCTCACTATAATTAGTATAACATAAGAATAAGGAGATTTTGTGAAGATATTAATTTTTCTTTAAAAGTTTACAATCCTATGATATAATACGTTTGAATTGGAGGGGATCCTATGATACCTACAGTAGCTTTAGTAGGAAGACCTAATGTTGGTAAAAGTACTTTATTTAATAAAATTGTTGGAAAAAAGATTGCTATTATCGAAGATATTCCAGGAGTAACAAGAGATAGAATTTATTCAGATGCTACTTACAATAATAAAAAATTCTATTTAGTAGATACTGGTGGAATTGATGCTAGTAAGATGAAGTTTAATGACGAAATTAAAATGCAAGCAGAAATTGCTATTAAAGAAGCAGATATTGTTGTCTTTGTAGTAGATGGAAAAGAAGGTTTAACGAGTAATGATTTTATTGTAAAAGACTTACTACAAAAAGCAGGCAAAAAAGTAATTGTCGCAATCAACAAAATAGATACCAAAGAAGCGAAAGAAAACATCTATGACTTTTATGAACTAGGTTTTGATACTTATATCCCAATCAGTAGTATTCACAATAAGGGATATGTAGAATTATTAGATGAAATTACCAAAGATTTTAAAGAACAAGAAGAAGTAGAAGATAACAGACTAAAGTTTTCGATTATTGGACGTCCTAATGTTGGAAAAAGTAGCCTAGTAAATGCTCTTCTTAATGAAGAACGTGTCGTAGTATCAGATGTTGCTGGTACGACAAGAGACTCTATTGATTCTGTATTAAAATATCATAACGAAGAATATGTCTTAATCGATACAGCTGGTATGAGAAAAAAAGGAAAAGTCTTTGAATCCATTGAAAAATATAGTCTACTTAGATCTTTAAAAGCAATCGATAGAAGTGATATCTCTTTAGTAGTAATCAATGCAGAAGAAGGAATCAAAGAACATGATAAACATATCGCTGGATATGCAATAGAACGTGGTAAAGGATTAATCTTTGTTGTAAATAAATGGGATAAAGCAACCAAAACCATCCCAGAATTTGAACGTGATATGAGAGCTGAATTTCAATTCGCAACTTATGCTCCTATCGTTTACTTATCTGCGCTAACAAAAAAAAGAATTCATACATTAATGCCAGAAATTATCAAAGTAGGAGAAAATATTAAAAGAGAAATACCAACTAGTACAGATCGGAAGAGCGTCGTG
>CAJLUG010000051.1 GCA_905209745.1 uncultured Mycoplasma sp. | reverse complement strand
TTTTTCTATAATTGACAGTGCAGGATATATATGTCCTCCAGTACCACCTGCTGCTACAACAACTTTCATCCTCTTCACATCCTAAATCACTAAATTTTATTCCAAACTTTAAAAAACATACAAGAAATATATCTTGAAACTACAACAAAATTATAACATAACTAAAAAAATAAATAAATAAGGTAGTCTAGGAAATAACAAAATAATGTAAACAATTACCTTTTTTTCAATAAAAAGAAGTTTAAATTATGGTAAATAATTAGTACAAAATCTAAACACACATTAATTTCTTAACAACCATATGATAAAAATGTAGGTAGAAAGCTCTACTACTAATACTTTCTCCTACATTTTATTTAGTTATAATTCTTGCATATTTATTGTTAAAGGATGGCGACTGAGTCCAATTAATTTTTTTCAGACATTTTTTTCAATATCTGTTTAAAACTCTCTTGTAAATTCTTCTAAAACACCTTGCAAATCATAAAAGTTCTTTAATTTTTTAACTCATAATTATCTAACTACTAACATTGTGTTTTTCTTTTTTTAAAACAACATCTTTTATCCATAATATATCTTCTATAGACTTATCAATATTAAATCTCCCATTACCAATAGGATAAAATATTGAATAACATTTATACTCTTTTCCATTAATATTTTTTATATATTCTTTTTTTCTACATTGCGAAACAGAAATTTTTTGTTTTAAAAAAACAGTGCTAACTTGATTTCCAAATAAAATAATAACTTTAGGATTCACTATTTCAATTTCTTGTTCTAACAAGCTTAAATATTTTTCGTATACCGAATTTTTAATTGGCTTAGCATCAATTTGCGTACACTTACCCAAATTAGTAATAAATATTTTCTTTTTTTCTACTTCCTTATATACTTTCTCTGCAAATTCTTTATCCCACTCATTAGCCTTTTTACTTTTAATTTCATTATAAATATTAACATCAAATAAATTAGTAGCTAAAAACAAATCCCAAATATTCTTGGTTCCAACCCATGGTGCCCTAATACCATTCCAAGAAGGATCAGAAGCAATATTTTTTGATGTTGGATTCATAAAAACAAAACATATATCCGGATTTTTTTCACAACCTCCAAAGTTAATTGACTTCAAATGTTTATCACCATAAATTTGTTGCATATTCTCATACTCTTTCTTTAAAGTTTCTAAAGTCATATATAACACCTCACAAAAATTCTACATTTACATACAATTATATCATATCTTTTATTATAATTTGATAATTAATGACATAATGGAAATAAAAATTTAATATCAAGATATTGCTTTCTTTTCTATAAAAAGTATGTTAAACTATTGTAATCAAGAAAAGAGGGATGTTATGGCAAGTGTAGGAATTATCGCTGAATATAATCCATTTCATAACGGACACCTATATCAAATACAAGAAATAAAGAAAAAATATAAAGACGCAACAATTATTGTTGCGATGTCTGGTAATTTTACACAACGAGGAGAAATTGCCATTCTAGACAAATGGACAAGAGCACGTCTTGCCATTGAATCTGGTGCTGACTTAGTCATTGAAATACCTTATGCTTTTGTAGTACAAAGTGCTGACTATTTTGCCTATGCTGGTGTAATGTTATTAGAAAAATTAAAAGTAGATAAATTAATATTTGGTAGTGAAAGCAATAATATAGAAGATTTAATAGAACTAGCAAATGCTCAAGCAACCAATAAAGACTTTGATAAACTAGTAAAAATCTACTGTAAACTAGGAAATAATTACCCTACTTCACTATCTCTTGCTCTAAAAGATATTACTGGAAAAATAATCAATGCTCCAAACGATATCTTAGGAATCACTTATATCAAAACCATAAAAAAATATAATTTAAAAATAAAACCAGAAACGATGAAAAGAACCAATAACTATCATAGCGAAACTTTAGAAGATGCAATCAGTAGCGCAACCGCAATAAGAAAAAATATCGATGATATGACAAGTATCAAAGATCACGTCCCTAAAAATACTTATCAAGCACTACAAGAAAACACAATAAAAAAACAAGATGATTTCTATACTTATTTAAAATATAAAATTATAACCGAAAAAGATCTAACAAAGTATCATTTAGTAAATATAGACTTAGAAAAAAAATTACAAAAATATATCATAACAGAAAATACTTACGAAAACTTAATAAAAAAAGTAAAAGGAAAACATGAAACCTATAGTAAAATATCTCGTGCTCTTCTAAACATTTTATGTAATTACACAAAAGAAGAAGCCAAGAACAATCAAGAAGTAACTTATATTCGCTTATTAGGATTTAATGAAAAAGGAAGAAGTTATTTAAACAAACACAAAAAAGAAATAACACTACCAATCATTAGTAAAATAGAAAGAGAAAAACCTCCTCTATTAGAACTAGAACTAAAAACATCTAAAATCGCAACTCTACCTTATCCTAACCAATTAGAAGAATTTAAAAAAGAATATAAAGAAAATCTATTTTATAAGGAGTAAGTATGATTAAAGAACGAAAAACTGGTCAATTAATTGTAATATCTGCCCCATCTGGTGCAGGAAAAGGAACGATTATTAATGCCTTACTAAAAAAGAATAAAAACTGTTACCTTTCTGTTTCAACAACCACAAGAGAAAAAAGGAAAAATGATATTCCTGGTGTAACTTATAATTTTGTATCAAAAGAAGAGTTTGAACAAAAAATAAAAGAAGACTATTTTCTAGAATATACAAACTATATAGGTAATTATTATGGAACACCAAAAGGTGTTATTAAAGAAAAATTGGATAAAGGCCAAGATGTCATTTTAGAAATTGAAATTGAAGGAGCTGCAAACATCAAAAAACTAGTACCAGAAGCAATATTTATCTTTATTTTACCTCCTTCTCTAAAAGTAATGGCAAAAAGACTACAAAAACGTGGTACTGACTCCAAAGAAAAACTACTAAAACGTTTCCATAATGCTTATAAAGAAATCAATGAAATTACCAAATATAATTATGTAGTAGTAAACGACGAAGTAGAAAAAGCCGTAGAAAAAGTAGATGCCATCATCAAAGCTGAAAAATGTCGTGTAGATAGAATTGAAGAAGTCTTTGTCGATACCAAAGAAGAAGAAATCCATGAATTATTACTAGAAGATGAAAAAGAATTTGAAAATAAAAACATATCAGAAAAGCTAGACGAAAATGTCTAGTTTTTAAATACCTATTGACTACCAAAGAAACATATTATATATTGAACGTAGAAAATAGATGAGGTTATTATGAAAAAGTTTTATAAAAGTGTAGAAGAAATAAAAGAAGATAATAAAGAAGAAGTAAAAGAAATAGTAAAAGAACTAAACCACAAAGAAAACAGGCAAAAAACAATCATAAAAATCATAAAAATAGTCTTAATTTTTTTACTATTTATTATCCTCTTTAAGTTAATTATCGGAACAATTACCATTTCCTCTCCCCTTCCTTATTCCAAAAGTAGAAAATACCAAGTATCTATCAATGACGATATTCTAACAGTAAATGTTCATGATAAACACCAAATAATAAATTTATTTTCAATAGTCAAACTAACTAGTGAAAATGTAACCATGTATTATGGAGAAGAGCTAGATAGTACTTATCAATTAAAAGAAGACACATCTTATAGCCTATCTATTGATTCTTATAGTTGCTACTTAAAAAAGCTTCAAGTAGAAACATCCTGTGATAACGAAACAGAACTAAAAGAAATAAAAAATAACGATACTTCTTACAATTTATGGATAAAGAAAACTGGAAAAGATGAAATTACCACTTATAAAGGACCCTTCATCGAAAATATTACCCCATACTTAAAAGAAAAAGGACAATATTATATAGAAATTACCGCAACATATAAAAACACAAAAAGTATCATCTCTCTATACGCTAAGAAAGGATAAATACCATGAAAAAGAAAATACTAACATACGTAAAAATAACTGACCAAGAAATAAATGATAAAAAGAAAATAACCAAAGAAAGACTAGAAGAACACATAATGAAAACCAGAAACTATCAACACGAAAGACTAATTCACCTACTAGTAACAATATTTGTAGGACTAAGTGCTATTTTATTTTTATTATTTGCTCTACTCTTACAAAGTCTAAGTTTATTACTCATATTTATATTATTACTAATTTTATTTATTCCATATATTTTATATTATTACTTCTTAGAAAATACCATCCAAAAAATGTATGATCAATACGACCAACTAAAAAATAATACTCCAAAATAAGAGTATTATTTTTTTAATCTTCTATCTTTTCTACTTTTAATAAGTTTGTAGGTCCAGGAATTCCTGTATTAGGAAAACTTCCTGTTGTAACTACTACATCACCTTTTTTTAATTCCATAAATTGACGTGCTTTAGCAATACTTCCAGTTAATATTTCATCAGTAGAATGACAAAGAGATAAATGCATTGGCTCGACACCCCAATTTAGAGCAAGACGATAACTAGTTTCTTTATCTGGACAAAGTCCTAAGATAATCGCATTAGGTTTTAAATTACTAATCATACGAGCAGTTGCTCCAGAAATAGTAGCAGCACAAATAAGTTTTGCATCCACAGAATCGATTTTTCTATCTTTATCAATATAATTAAAATCTGCATATTCTTCTGTAACTTCACAAATTCTAGCCATCGCTGTAACTGTTTCAATAGGATGTTTACCAACTGTAGTCTCTCCAGATAACATTACTGCATCAGTACCATCTAAAACAGCATTCGCAATATCACTAGTCTCTGCTCTCTTAGGACGAGAATTTTCCATCATTGTCTCAAGCATCTCTGTCGCAACAACACAAATCTTACCATGTTTGCGACAAACTTTTGCAATCTCTTTTTGTACAATAGGAAGTCTCTCACTAGCAATCTCAGTTCCTAAATCTCCACGAGCTACCATAACTCCATCAGACTCATCTAAGATCTCTTCTAAGTTTTGGATAGCAAGTTCACTTTCAATCTTACAAATAATTTGTAAATCTTCTCTATGATGTTCTTTTAAAATCTCTTTAATCTCTAAAACATCTTCACGACAAGAAACAAAAGAAATTGCCAAAAACTCTCCACCATGACTACAAGCATATTCTAAATCTTTTCTATCAGCATCACTAACATAAGGAATATTAAGTTTAACACCAGGAACACTTAGACTTTTACGATTACCAAGAACTCCTCCATTAATAATACGACAAGTAACTCCATCCTCTTCTTTACTGATAACTTCTAATTTCATCTTAGCATTTTCAAGTAAAATAGAACTTCCAACATGTAATCCATCAAGAGCTTCAGGATGATTTACAGAAAAACGACTTTCATTTCCTAAAACATCATCTTTCACAATACGAATTGTCTTACCAGGAACTAATTCAATAAAATCTTCTTCTAACATTCCAGAACGAAATTCAGGACCCTTTGTATCCCATAAAATAGCAACAGGTTTTCCTGTACGACGTCTAACTTCTTCTACACAAGAAATCGCTTGATCTCTTTCTTCTATTGTTGCATGAGTAAAGTTAATTCTTGCAACATTCATTCCTGCTTCAACCATCTTTTCCATAACATCTGGTTGATTAGAAGCAGGACCTATACTACATATTATTTTTGTCTTTTTCATACTACTACTCCCTTTCCAAACAGAAATAATTATACTATAGATTATAGTACATTTCAATAATTATTTTTGACAATTTGGACAATAATATGTACCTCTTCCCCCTACTTTAATTTTAACGATTTCCTCGCCACAACAAGGACAATTTCCCTTCTTACCATGAATCGCTAATTTATTTTGAAAAAGTCCATGAACTCCCTCACTAGAAGTAAAACTCTTAATCGTAGTACCACCCATCGTAATAGCTTCATCTAATACCTTTTTTGTATTAATAATAATTTCTTCACACTCTTTTTTAGTAATACGACTACTCTTTCTTATAGGTGATATATGACTCAAAAAAAGTACTTCATCATCATAAATATTACCAATACCAGTAATAATACTTTGATCAAGTAATACTGTTTTAATAGGTAAATTCTTCTTATGAATCTTCTGATATAAGTAATTAGCATCCAAAGAAGAATCATTGTATTCAAGTCCCAAATCACATAATGGCTTTTCTAAATATGCCCTATCTTTATCTAATAAATACATCTTACCAAACTTACGTACATCATGAAAACGAAAACTAATATCATGATCTAAAGTAAAGAAAACATGTTCATGTTTTCCCTTAGGATCATCTACATGACGAAAGAAAAACTTACCCTCCATACGTAAATGAATTAATAATAAATAATGATTAAGTTCAAAAATCAAAAACTTACCCCTAGTAGTAATATCTAAAATTTCTTCACCAACAATTTTTTCTAAAAACTCATCTACACTAGGACTAGCAATAATATTATCCCAAAAAACTTCTACGTCAGTAATCTTTTTACCAAGTACCTGACGCTTCAATGTTTTCGCAACCGTAACTACTTCTGGTTTCTCTGGCATAATTACACCTACTTCCCTATTATAATTATAAAATACTCCTACTTAGCCTCATACCAGTTATTTCCATACTCAATATCAACTTTCAATGGAACACTAAGTTCTATTGTATGTTCCATAACATCTCTTACAATTTTACTGACTTCATCAAGTTCATCATCCAAAACATTAAATACAAGTTCATCGTGTACTTGAATTAACATTTTACTCTTTAATCCACGCTTCTTAAACTCCTCATAAATTTCAACCATAGCCTTCTTCAATATATCAGCAGCACTACCTTGAATTGGAGTATTTAATGCCATTCTCTCTCCACTACTACGTACCATATAATTCTTACTCTTCAACTCTTCAATCACTCTTCTACGATTCATAAGCGTAGTAA
>CAJLUG010000050.1 GCA_905209745.1 uncultured Mycoplasma sp. | reverse complement strand
AATGTATCTACTTATTTAGAGTTAATTAAGAGTTATGGTATTAAGGCAGGACTTGCGATTAAGCCATATACTCCTATTAAGAGTTTAGTTCCTTATTTACCTCTTATTGATATGGTACTTGTTATGGGAGTGGAACCTGGAAAAGGGGGACAAGAATTTATATTAGATACCGAAAGTAAGATTTTGGAACTTAAAGATTTGATTCAGGCTTATCATAGTGACGTGATTATTAACGTGGATGGTGGTATTAATGATCAAACAAAAGAGTATTGTAAGAAGTGCGATATATTGACTGCAGGTAGTTATATTATTAAGAGTGATAATTTTCAAGAAATGATTAATCGTTTAAGATAAAGAGGGTGAAAATATGGATCCAAGAGAAGAAAAAGATTTGATTTCTTCTGAAGATGTCTTGGCTGTTGTGAATGGTGATCAAGAGGCTTTGATTCAGCAATTGGAAAGAGCTAAGGAAGTTGCGAAAGAACAACTAGAACAGAGTCATAATCAATCTATTGAGACGAAACAAAAGCTAGAAGAAGAGTTGAGAAAGAAAGAAGAAGAACTGGCACTTGCGAGAAAAAAGCAGGCAGAGGCTATGCAGAAGGAACAACAAGCTTATACCGAAGAAGAAAGTAAAAGACTGGCACAAGAAGAAGCTAAGAAGAAAAAACAAGAAGAAGTTCTTAGAGCTCAAGAAGCAGCAAGACGTAAAAAGGATATGATTGAGGCTAAGAAGTTAGAAAAAGAGAATGCAAAACGTGCTAAAGAAGAAGCAAAAAGAGAGAAGAAACTTGCAAGAAAACAAGCAAAAGAGAAGAAAAATGAACCTGTAGCACCTTCTAATCCTGTAAGTCCAGTAGCACAACCTAGTCCAGTAACAAACCCTGTTAATATTCCTCCAGCTATTCCAGCTACTTCACCAAAACCTGTAGAGAGTACTGTACAACCTGTGCAACAACCTGTAAATGCACCAACTACGAATACTCAAGTTCCGGTAAATAATCAGGCAAAAGAAAAGCAACATAATTTTAAGTATTATATGACATTTGTTTTTATGATTGGTTTAATTTTGATGGTAATCTTTTTACCAAATATTAGTGATTTTATTAAGTCTTATCAAAGGGCAAAGGAAGCAGAAAATGCACCGGTTATTACTACGGGAACTTTAACTTGTACTATGACAGATAGAGATGATAAGTTTGATTATTATTATGAAGCTAATTTTAGTTTTAGAGATAGTAAGATGTATCGCTTGAATTATAATACGACAATTAAAGGAGATAGAGTTCTTGATGCAGAAGAGTTATCTGCTATGAAAAGTAGTTGTGATATTCTTAGTAATCAGGTAGAGAATATGGACGGAATCAGAGTTACTTGTAGTTTGAGTGAGGGTGTTTATGAAAATGATCAAGTACTTGATTATACTACTTTAGATCCGGATTTGGTTACTACTGCTTATTTAGAAGCAGGTGGTACTTATCCAAATTATGAAAATGAACAGAGTATTGATGAGATAGAAAAAGAAATGAATGCTAGTAATTATAAGTGTGAGAGAGTAAAATGAGGTGAGAGTTATGGATCGTAAGGAAGAAGATATTGAATTATTAAATACGAATACTATCAATAGTAATCCTTCTACTGATACGAATCAACAGGCTAGTAGTCAACCGGTGGAAAGTAGGCCAACTACGATTAATCAAAATACTGCTAGTGAAAGAGAAATTCCTTCTCCACCAGATATTAATCGGTATGAAGCACGGCCTAATGTTGTTGGAGCCAGTCATCCTATTCTTCCAGTAACGGATGCAGCGATGAAGACTGATAATGTAAGTCATAAACCGATTCCTAATACTCCTCCTTTAAATACAACGCCACCGGTAGATGATGTTTCTTCTAAGAAAGAGGAGGATCATAATCAAAAACCAATTAAACCGGTAGTTATGATTGTCTTATTTATCGTGATTTTAGCAGCTATCTTTTTACTTCCTTATACAGGAGATTTATTTGATCGATTGTTTAATAAAGATGATGGAGAGCCAGAAGAAGTTGAAATTACTACAGGTACTTTAACTTGTACTTTAGAAAATGAAGAGGATTCTATCGAGTATCATTATACAGAAACATATGACTTTACGGATAGTAAAGTAGAGACTTTACAACATGTTCTTTTAATTCAAGGAAATACTGATTTTTTAAACCAAAGATATCAGGCATGTCAAGTATTAGATTCTATTTCTGAAGCATCAAATGGTATTAGTGTGGAATGTAACTTGGAGTCTTCTGAATTTGTAGAAACACAATTCTTTAATTTACAAGAGATGGATGAAAATAGTTTATCTACAGCTTTTATTGAAGCAGGTGGTACTTATCCAAATGCAGAATATCAAGATGATATTGATGAAGTAGAGAAGAACTTAACGATTAGTGGCTATACGTGTGAACGTTCTTAAGTTTTGATGTTTACAGTTTGACATTGGTAATTTTTGTCAAACTGTTGTCTATTTACAGTAAATATGGTAGACTGATATATACAAGGAGATTTTTATGAAGTTTATTGGGTATATAATTAGTTTACTGACAATTTTAGGTATTACTGTTTATACTGTTATTTTAGGATTTCAAAGTTTTGATCCTACAACGATAAAAACTAGTTTAGATGTTAAACAGTTAAGTACTACTTCTTTTATAGAGTATGTCGATAGTAACATCGTAGAAGAAGTTGTTGCTCCGGTGGAGGAAGATTCAGAAGAAGATTTAGAGGAAGAAGTTGTTCTTCCTTTAGAAGAAGAGACTCGTGATGAAGAAGTAGTAGAAGAAGAACCTGTTAGTGTAGAAGTTTCTGAGCCAGTTAGTGATGTTTTAGAAACACAAGTTGGCTCTATGAGTGGCTATGGTCCTGATTGTAAGGGTTGTAGTGGTTATCTAGCGAATGGGTTATATGTAGGAGATGGAACGATTTATTATTCTGATGCGAAATATGGAAGTGTTCGTATTTTGGCAGGAGATAGATCTTATCCAGAAGGAACGATTGTTAGAGTTAAAAATTCTAAATTATCAGAATTTATAGGAATTGTTTTAGACCGAGGTGGGTCTATTGGATTTGGAAAAGCACATCTATTTGATTTGTTATATCCATCTCAAGTATTGGCGGCGAAAGACGAAGTTTCTTATAATGTTACGTTTGAAATTTTAAGATATGGATATTAAAAGCTCTATTACAGATTGTAATAGAGCTATTTTTTATAGGTTTTTTGTGATGTTTTTCTGTTACTTTTTAATTCTTCGGCATATTTATCTAATTTAATTTCTTTATAAAATTTTAGATTTGGTATAAAGCCAATACAGTTTTGATAATTGGTACAATTTCTCCAACTACCTTCCTTTAGGGCATCTATCATGATGTTTGCATTTTCAGATAGTGGATAAAAGGAATCTTCTAGACTTATCATCAAATCGAAGTCTTCTTCTATTTTTTGCTCTTCTTCTTTAGATATATTTTTATCTAAATCTAGGAAACGAGTGATTGGTAATTTGGGATTTATTACTTCAAATTCTTCATAGACATCTTCTTCTTCTAGCGTAGTTCCTGCTTCTAATTCTAAGTTGTGTTTAAATACAATGTAGTTGGTATCAGTAATTAGATAATCTACTAGTAGGTCTTGTTGCAGTTGTTTTAAAACATCTAAATCATAAATTGATTCTAGCGTAAGAGAATAAGCTTCTTTTATTTTCGTTAGATATGGATCATTTCTAGCGTTATCTATTTCTATTTGATCTTCTAAGTCTTGTTGTTGTTCTTCTTTTAGTCTACGTTCATAATTTTTATCTATTTTTTTCCAGATTATTTTAATTTTTCTTTCTTCTTCTTTTTTTTCTTTTAATAAATCATCTAGTTTAGGAATTATTTTTTTGGCATATTCTTCTAATCCTAGTTTTTTATATTTTCTAAAGTTAGGAAGATTACCAATACAAGCTTCATAATTTGTGCAGGTAGTCCAATCTTCTTCCATTGCTTCTAAGGCATCTTGTTCTCTTTCTGTTCGTAATGTATGATAGGGTCCTAATTCTTCTAATTTTCTAATTGCGTTGATGTTTTCTTTGATGTGTTTGATATCTTCATATTTTAAATCATAATATAGAGGATCCATACGTGATATTGGATCTTTGGCATTTATTACTTCTAGTTCTTCTAAGACATCTTCTTCTTCTAGAGGATGACCTGCTTCTAGTTCTAAGTTGTGTTTTAAGACAAGATAGTCGCATTCTGTTAATAAATATTGGATTAGTAAACTACGTTGAATTTTATATAAGTTTACTTCATCTTCTTTGGTTTCTATTTTTAGATTATAGGCAGTAATAATTTTATTTAAGTTTTGGTCTTTTTTTATTCTTTCTATATCTTCTATACTTAGTTTTTGTTTTTGATACTTATGAAGTAACGTTTCCTTTAAGTCCCCTGTAAAACGGTTCATACTACTACACCTCGAAATTTCTTTTTTTTACTATAACACAATTTATAAAATTTTACTACTTTTCTTTTTCATTTATGGTGTGATAAAATATTATGGTACAGATAGTGAGGTATGTTAAATGAATCAATTTATTATTTTAGAAATTGCAAAAAACTTAAATATAAAAGAGAAGCAGGTAGAAGTCGTATTATCTTTACTTAGTGAGGGTAATACTGTTCCTTTTATTGCGAGATATAGAAAAGAGGCAACAGGAGCTCTGGATGAAGAGACGATACGTTCTATTAATGAAGTATATGAGTATCAGATGAATTTATTAAAACGTAAGGAAGATGTTATTCGATTAATCGATGAAAAGGGTATGCTTACTGAGGAGTTAAAAGAATCTATTATGAAGTGTACAAAGTTAGTAGAGGTAGAGGATTTATATCGTCCTTATAAAGAGAAGAAGAAAACGAAAGCAACAGAAGCGATTGCTTTGGGATTGGAACCACTTGCTAAGATGATGATGAGTTTTCCTATTACGGGAAGTTTAGAAGATATGGCACGTAAGTTTTTAAATGATAAAGTTAAGAGTGTAGAAGAAGCTATTACGGGAGCTAAGTATATTATTGCAGAATGGGTCAGTGATAATGCTAGTTATCGTAAGTGGATTCGTAGTTATTTTTATAAGAATGGAATTATTAGTTCTAAAATAAAGAAGAAGGCAGAAGATGAAAATAAAGTATATGAAATGTATTATGATTATCAGGAGCCTGTAAAATGGGTAAAACCACATCGAGTTTTGGCACTGAATCGTGGTGAAAAAGAAAAAGTACTTACAGTTTCTATTGATGTTGATAAGGATGGAATTCTTTCTTATTTAGAAAAGAAGGTTATTAAAAATGAAAAGTCTTTTGTTGTAGATAGTGTTAAGGAAGCAATAGAAGATAGTTATAAGAGACTTATTGCACCATCGATTGAAAGAGAAATCAGGGCAGAGTTATCAGAAAAGGGAGAAGAAGCAGCGATAGATAATTTTGGTAAGAATTTGGAAGCGTTACTTTTAACTCCTCCGATGAAGGAACAAGTGGTACTTGCTTTTGATCCTGGATATGTTAATGGTTGTAAATTGGCGGTTGTTGATAAAAATGGAAAGTATTTAGATTCTACTGTTATTAAACCTTTTTTAAATAGTAATAGTGATGAGAGAATTCGACTTTCTATGGAAGTGGTAGTTCAACTTATTAAAAGATATCATGTTGATATTATTGCGATTGGTAATGGTACTGCTTCTCGTGAATCTGAAAAGTTTTGTAGTGATATGATTAAGAATTATCACTTGGATTGTAAATATGCGATTGTGTCTGAAGCAGGAGCATCTATTTATAGTGCTTCTCCTCTAGCAGCAGAAGAGTTTCCTGATTTAGCGATTGAAAAACGTAGTGCAGTTAGTATTGGTAGAAGAATTCAAGATCCACTTGCGGAACTTGTAAAAATCCCACCTGAAGGAATTGGTGTTGGTCTTTATCAACATGATGTTAGTCCTAAAAAACTTTCTGAATCTTTAGACTTTATTGTAGAAAAATGCGTTAATAGTGTTGGGGTTAATATTAATACGGCATCTAGCGCCTTACTTAGTTATGTTTCTGGACTTACTAAAAAGACGGTACAAAAATTAATCGAGTACCGTGAAAAAGTAGGAAAGATTACTTCTCGTGATGAAGTACGTAAAAAGAAATTATTTTCGGATAAGGTTTATGAACAAGCAATTGGTTTCTTACGTATTCCTGATGGAGAAGATCCACTAGATAAGACGGCGATCCATCCAGAGAGTTATGCTGTTGCGAAAGCTTTATTGGAAGATTTAGGATTTACTACGAATGATTTGGGTAGTAAGGAATTAATTGATAAATTAGATACTATTAATGTAGAACATTATACAGAAAAATTAGGAACTGATTCTTATACTTTGGAAGATGTTATTTTATCTTTAAAGAAACCTAATCTAGATCCAAGAGATGAGATGCCACAACCATTACTTCGTAGTGATATTTTAGATATTAAAGATTTAACTGTTGGTATGAAATTACAGGGAACTGTTCGTAATGTTGTTGATTTTGGAGCATTTATTGATATTGGTCTTCATAATGATGGACTTGCTCATATATCAAAACTTACTGATAAATATATTAAACATCCAAGTGAAGTTGTTAGTGTTGGTGATATTGTGGATTGTTATGTAGATGATATTAATTTAGAAAAGGGTAAAGTTAGTTTGAGTTTATTACCAAGATAAAAGTTGCTTTTTAAGTGACTTTTTTTAGTGTTTTTCATTTAAATTGACAGAAACTAAAAATAATTATATTCTATATATAAAATAGGAGAGTAGGTTTATGAATTTGGGAAGAAAGTATGTACTTATTGCGCTTGCGGTTATTATGTTCGTTCTTTCTAGTGTATTACTTGTGCAAAAACCAAGTTATGCTGATTCAGTATCAGATAATCTTTGCCCTAATATAATACAAATCTCTATTGGGGATTATCAGGAAGTTTATACTGAAGATGATGAT
>CAJLUG010000049.1 GCA_905209745.1 uncultured Mycoplasma sp. | reverse complement strand
CAACTTGTGATATTATAATTGTGAGGAAGAAATCTGTTATTTAGTTTTTAGCAAGTATAATACTAAGGACTTTCCATTTTCACCCTCCTTTTAAATAATGTTTAATTATTATGCCAAATCAACTTTAAATAGGAATTGCTATAATCAAGTATGAATATCTAAACAAAAGGAATTAAAAATTATGAAAATGATAGAAGAAGTAAATCATAAAAGAAAAGAATATGTATATGAAGAATATACAAAAATTGTAGATAATTATAAAGAATATGACAAAATCACTAAAGTAAAAATGATAAAGACAATTTATGAAATCTACAGTGATTATCAAAATATTATAAGTCTATGTACATCTAGAGAATTAAAATATTTAAGAAGTTTATTAAATCCTTCTCAAGAAGAGGATGAATTAACAACAGAAGATTTAATCTTGTATTGGCATGATGAAAGTAAGGCAAAAGAGGCAGCAGAGCGCTTAAAAAAATACAAAGAAAAAAAGGAAAAGGTAGCTTGGGAAGAAAAGACATTACGTGATAAATTTTTAATAACTATGGATAATAAAAATAATAAATATGTTATACCAGAAGAAATCATAGATTCAGTAAAACAAGCCATCAAAAAAGTAAAATGGAAAGAACAAAAGAAAATAGATGAATTAAACGAATTAATTGTAGGATATATGAAAATACAAGGAGCTTGTTTACTTACAACATTAATAGAGTTTGCATCAGCAGTTACTGATTTAGATAAAAATACTATTTACCAACATATTATATCTAATAGATTAATTAGCTATTATTTGTTTTTTAGAATAAATGATATTGAAGAAGAGGATAATAGAATACCAATCATAGTTTATCAAGAATACTTAGAAGTATTTGACGAATTAGTTGATCAAAGAAAAGAGCAAGCAACAAGTGGTACAATAGAAGAGGATATAGGCACGTATAAAATGATATTTTATAATGATTTTAATTTACGTAATGCTAAAATAAAAAAATTCTTTAAAGAACTAGCAAATGGTCCTGTTTTTTACTGGGATAATTTTATAACAGAAATAAGAATATGTGCATTATTAAATGGAGATAGAGAATATTTAAAAGACTATCTTAAGAAAATTTTTTCAAGAATTTATAAATCACCATCAAAACTAATTCAATTACTAGATGATGCAATGGATGAAATGCCATCTGGAGCATTAAATGGATTAACACCGAATATGCAAAAAGAATTACAAAGAAAAGAACAAGAAATGGTGGGTAAGAAAGAACTTAACTATCACCCTCAACAACAAGCATGCTTTGGTGAAAAAGAATCTGATTTATTCTATAAAATATACATGGCTTTATTAGAATATACAAATCAAAAATATAATATAAAACCAAACTTTAAAATATATAAGAAAAAAGCACTAGATCCTAAAAAGTTAACAGATATTATAGAAAAGTTATGGGAAAATAAAGATAGGATAATACAAGAGTTTATAGATAAGAATCCTTATAATTTAAAAAAAGAAGAATTAGAATCATTAGATGGATTTAAAAAAGGATTTAGAACGCACTTTGTACTTGCTAAATATGAAGAAGAATATACTTCCTTAATAGGAGATAACAAAATATATATGATAAAAGGGTTAAATTGCAATATAGATCAAATAATACCATATCAACAAGTGCCTTGCTTTATAACAACATCATTAGTAGAATATAAAGGAAACATTGTGTTTGATGGAATTATTAGCGCTTATCCAATAAACTTTGGTGTACATATTACAGAAATGGTAGAAAAAGACTATAATCATCTTATGAAATATTATCATTTATAATAAAAAATTAAAAGCAACAAAGTATTTTCAAAAAAGATCAAAACTGAATGTTGAGTTTGCACTAGATATTCTATAGGCCAGATAAAGAAGAATACAAACTAAGAAGAGCAAATGAAATAAAAAAATCACACCACAAAACCAAAACATATGATATACTATAGATATGAAACCTTATAAAGAGTAGTGGAGGGACTGGCCCAACGATACTACAGCAACCTATTAAATTAGGTGCTAAAGCCTGTATGATAAGGAGCTTAAGACAGGTTCCTAGAACTTGTTTTTTTTATCTCCTTGGTTTCATAGAAGGAGGAAAAATGAAATTATATTCAAATGAAATTGTCTTTCGAGGACACCCAGACAAAGTCTGTGATCAAATTAGTGATGCATTATTAGATGCCTATTTAAAACAAGATGAGAATGCTAGATGTGCAATTGAAGTGATGGGAGGAAAAGGGAAAATATTTATCACCGGAGAAGTAACCACAACCGCAATAATCGATATTCCTAAAATAGTAAACAGAGTTCTAAAAGATATTGGCTATCAAGAAGAGTTTGAAATCATAAATAATTTAGGTACCCAAAGTAGAGATATTGCGTTAGGTACCAATAATGAAATAGGAGGAGCAGGAGATCAAGGAATGATGTTTGGTTATGCTTGCAATGACACCGAAGAACTTTTACCAACAGCTATGGTAATATTACAAAAACTAAGTCGTTGGTATGACCAAGAACAAAAAAGAAATCCAAGTCTTTATCCAGATGGTAAAGCTCAGATTACAGGATATTATGATGACAACATGAAACTACAAAAGATTAAATATTTTACCATCTCCTATCAAAACGAAGAACAACATCGAGAAAAAACTGACCAGTTAATCAAAGAAAAATGTCTAAGTATATGTAAAGAATACAATATAGAAGTAGAAAACTTCCTAATCAATCCAACAGGTAGATTTGAAATTGGTGGCTTCGAAGGGGATGCTGGCCTAACAGGAAGAAAAATTGTAGTAGATAGCTACCATTCTTTTGCTAGAGTAGGTGGGGGAGCCTTTTCCGGAAAAGATCCAAGTAAAGTAGATAGAAGTGCTGCCTATAAAGCAAGAGAAATTGCCAAAGACTATCTAAAAAAATACCATCTTACTTGGTGCTTAGTTCAACTAAGTTATGCCATAGGAGTAGAAGAACCTCTAGCCATCTATATTGATAGTAACAAAGGAAATATTGAAGTAGATAGCACTCTATACCAAGAATGCACCCCAAAAAATATTATCAAAGACCTAGATTTATATCACACCTGCTATGAAGAAAAAGCAAGATTCGGTCATTTTACAAACTAAAAGCCCTTAGCAAAACTAAGAGCTTTTTATTTACAAAAATACTAGTCAAAAATTAATTGAAAGATTCAATTCATAGACTATCATCCATATCACTACCAAAACAAAATAACATATTTTATGGTATATGAATTTTAACAGAAAAATCTTCTTTCATCTAAATATTTAGACTATCAAGCCAACCAGAAATATCATCTTCGCTTGGACTAGAACTAAAACGATAACCTTCTTGCCAAGTACCACTACCGGCCGCATCTTCAAGTAACTCTCCACTTTCTCCAAGAGAAGAAGAGGCAGAAGTACAGAATGGAATGACAGTTTTTCCATCAAAATTATTTTCACTAACAAAACTACTAACAGGCCAAGCAGCAATACCCCACCAAATAGGATAACCAATAAATACCGTATCATAATTATCCCAATTAGAAGGAGTAGTAGTAACAAGTTCTACATCTCGTAAAGACTCATCTTCATGTTCTAAAGTAACTCTAGAATTATCATCCGTCCAGTCTAAATCATCTGCAGTATAAGGATCTAAAGGTTCAATCTCAAACAAATCCCCATCTAACTCTTCCGCAATGATATTCGCAACTCCCTCTGTATTACCAGAAGCAGAGAAGTAAGCTACCAAAACATCTCCATTACCCATCGCATTATCATTAGAATTATTTTCTTCATTCGTAGTACTGTTATTTGTAGTAGGAGTAGAAGAGTTATTATCCTCTCTTAAAAAATAATATCCTAATAAAATCATTACTACCGCAATAATAATTACAAGAATAACCCAAAGTATTTTCTTATTCATTAAAAATCTCCTTTACCAATTTTTCTTTTCTTGTCTAAAATCATCATTTTCTCTTCTTTGTTTTACCATAGTATCAAACCATTCCACCATAGCTGGATCTTGATGATTAAAGAATAAACTATCTTTAGAATCTAACGCATTGATATTTTCCATATCCGTATCACTTAATTCGAAATCAAAAACATCAAAGTTTTCTTTCATTCTCTCAATATGAGTAGACTTACATGCAATAATAACACCACGTTGAATCAACCATCTAAGAATAATTTGTGCAGCACTTTTACCATATTTCTTACCAATATTTACTAAAGTCTCATTCGTAAACATTCCATTTTTACCTTCACCAAATGGTGCCCAAGCTTCGATTGCTACACCATATTTTTTCATAACTTCTTGTGCTTTAAATTGTGCATTCATTGGATTTGTCTCTACTTGGTTAACAGCAGGAATAACCTCTCTACCAAATAAACACATATCAACAAGTCTATCAGGGTAGAAGTTACTAACTCCAATCGCTTTAATCTTACCTTCATGATATAAATCTTCTAAAGCACGATAAGCTCCATAATAATCTCCAAATGGTTGATGTAGTAATACTAAGTCAATATAATCTGTTTTTAACTTTTTCAAAGACTCCGTAACAGATTCACGACATTTCTCGTAACCATAATTATCAATCCAAATCTTAGTAGTAATAAAAAGTTCTTCTCTTGGAAGTCCACATTCTATAATGGCATCTCCAACTTCACTTTCATTAAAATAACTTTGTGCCGTATCAATAGCTCTAAAACCAACTTTGATGGCATCTAATACACATTGCTTTGTCTCTTCTTTAGGTATCTGATAAACACCAAACCCTAAAATAGGCATCTTAACACCATTGTTTAATGTTACATATTCCATAATTAATCTCTCCTTTCATAACATAAACAGTTTACACTTTGAATATACAACCAGGGAGTAACTCACGGTCAAGTGCTTTTGCAAAAAAAAACTCAAAAAATGAGTTTTCTTTATTTTTGCTCTAAATATTCTAAAATAGCATAACTGGCATTACGACCAGATCGACTAGCCCAAGCGACAGTACCTTTGACACCCGCAACATCTCCACCAGCAAACACTTTAGGATTTGAGGTTTTTCCCTCTCTAGAAATTAAAATTTTTCCTCTTGGACTAAGATCTAATCCCAACCCTGCAACAACACGATCTTCTGCTTTAGAACCAACCGCCATAACGACATAAGATACATCCATCAAAAACTTACTATTAGGAATTTCAACAGGACTTAATCTCTCATCATCCGCTTTTTTTACTAATTCATTTTTTGTACACTCAATTTTTTCTACATGACTAGCTCCCAAAACTTTAACAATATTGGTCTGAAACAAGAATTCAATCCCTTCATCCATCGCTTCTTTAATTTCTTTTTCTTCTGCAGGCATTTCATCTTTACTTCTTCTATAAATAACAATAACTCTACTAGCACCAAGACGTTTTATAGTACGACTCACATCCATCGCCACATTTCCACCACCATCAACCACAACAGTTTTACCATGATAATCAGGATGTAGGTTATTTTCTAATAGTTCATTACCACCATAAACACCATCTAATTCTTCTCCAGGAATACCCATTTGTGTAGAAATATTGGCACCAATTCCCAAGAAAATAGCGTCATATTCTTTCTCTAAATCAAGAAGAGTATAATCTTCTCCTAATTCTTTTCCGAGTTTTACATGAACTCCTAAATCAAGAATAGCCTGAATTGCTTGGTCTAATAACTGTTTATCCAATCGAAATTCTGGAATACCATGTCTTAATATTCCTCCTAAGTACTCATGCTTTTCAAAAATAGTAACCGAAATACCATGTCTTGCTAGAAAGCCAGCACAAGTAAGTCCCGCAGGACCACCACCAACAATCGCTACTTTTTCTACTTTCTTATGATTAGTATATTTAGGTATTTTCCAATTCTCTTTTAAAGCCATATCCCCGATAAAAGCTTCTAACTCTCCAATACTAACAGAATCATAAAAGATACGTTTTACACAAGCCCCTTGACATTGCTTTTCATGAGGACAAACTCTACCACAAATAGCTGGAAGTAGGGTAGTATCCGTTAAAATTTCAAAAGCTTGATGATACTCTTGCTTTTTAATAGCTTGAATAAAGGCAGTAATATCATTATTTAATGGACATCCAACCTGACAAGGCTTAGTCACACAACTAGCACAAAAATTTGCTTTTTCTATAATACGTTTGAAAGAATTATTCACAAATATCGCCTCCTTCTAATAAAGAAGAACGGTTGGTATAATGAGTATGTAGTAAATGTTCTGCTTTACTACTACCAGGACTTTTTAAAAAGAGAGAATATAGCTGAACAATATCAGGGTTTTGATAACTAACTCTTCTTATTGCTTTAGAATCATCTTGATAAATAACATTCATTCTCTTTAACTTTTTCTCTCGTCTTTCTAACATGGTCATCTTAGGTTGACCACCACCAGCAATACAACCACCAATACAATTCATCACTTCAACAAAATGATAATTACTACCATTCTTTATTTTTTCTAACAACTCTTCAAAATACTTCATCCCATTCACAACCGCAACCTGAATCAAAGTACCATCAAAATCGACACTAGCTTCTTTAATACCATCCATACCACGAATCTCTTGAAACTCTAACTTATCTAAATCTTTTCCTGTCATATAATGATATGCTGTTCTAAGAGCTGCTTCACATACACCACCAGTATTACCAAACATCTCCCCAGCACTACTACCTTTTCCTAAAGGAGAGTCAAATTTAGTAGAGGAGAGATTAGAAAAATCGATATGTTCTTCTTCCATCCACATCGCAAGCTCTCTTGTTGTAATGACATAGTCAGTATCAGGATAAATAGAAGTAGTATTTAATTCTTTTCTTCGACATTCATACTTTTTCGCAGTACAAGGTGCAACGACAACATGAATCATATTTTTAGGATCAATCCCTTCCTTATCTGCAAAATAAGTTTTTATAATACTACTTTGCATCGCAATAGGACTCTTACAAGTAGAAAGATTTTCTAAAAGTTCTGGATGAAAAATCTCACAATAGTTTACCCATGCTGGACAACAAGAAGTAAAAAGAGGTAACCTTTCTTTCTTAT
>CAJLUG010000048.1 GCA_905209745.1 uncultured Mycoplasma sp. | reverse complement strand
TAAAAAATAGTGGAGGTATATTTGATGCGAAAGTTGTTTATTTTTTTATGTTTATTAACTTTTCTTTTTGGAGTAGGGATTTCTCCTGTTTATGCAGTAACCAACAATAATATAGAAAGTGATAGTGGGGAGTCTACATCCGAAAATTCTGAGGCTTATGAAGAGACACCAGAAAATCAACAGGAGAGTACACAAGAGGAAGAAGGGAATCTTTCTGATGAAAATACAACAAATGAAGAAGATACAACATCTCAGAATAGTGATGGTAGTAGTACTTCTACAGAATTAATTCCCGGGGCAATTTCTGGTGTGTTGATGGAAGCTAATACCATGGAAATTGTTTTTTCTAAAGATATGGATAAAGAAGTTCCAGTTGCATCTATGACAAAAATGGTTGCTCAAATACTTATTTTAGATGCTATTCGAGAAGAGAAAATCCATTGGGATGATATGATTACTGTTAGTCAGACAGCAGCGGATATGGGAGGTTCTCAGATTTATTTAAGTACTGGGGAAAAAATTAGTATTCGAGATTTAATGAAAGGTATTTCTATGGCTAGTGCAAATGATGCGACAGTACAGATGGCAGAGGTACTGGCTGGTAGTGAGGAAGCTTTTGTTAAAATGATGAATAAAAAAGTACAAGAGTTAGGTCTTAAAAATACAGTGTTTAAAAACTGTACTGGATTAGATGAGGATGGACATTATTCTAGTGCCCATGATATGGCAATGATTGCTCGTGAGTTAGTTGTGAATTATCCTGAAATTTTAGAGTTTTCTTCTGTTTATGAAGATTATTTAAGAGAAGATACTGAAAATAAATTTTGGCTTGTTAATACAAATAAGTTAGTGCGTTTTTATGAAGGGGCAGATGGGTTAAAGACTGGTCATACAGATGCCGCTAAATATTGTTTGGCTGCTACTGCTAAAAAGGGGGATTTACGATTTATTGCGATTGTTTTAGGTGAAGAGGATAGTACTAGTAGAAATCAAGAAGCGATGAATCTATTAGATTATGGATTTAATCATTATGAAATGAATTTAATTAAAAATAAGGATGAAGTATTAAAAACGATTCCTTTAGAAAAAGCTACAAAGTCTAGTCTATCTTTGGTACCTTCGCAGGATATTGGGGTACTTACTGAAAAAGGTAGTAAAGATGTGAAGTATCAGTATGAAGTAAAGACAAAAGATATTAAATTACCAATTAAGAAGGGTGATGTTTTAGGTAAAGTTGTTGTTACAGGGGATGGAGAGGAAGTTACTACGGTTGATTTAGTTTCTACAGAAAGTGTAAAATCTTTATCTTTTTTACAATTACTTGGTCGAGAATTATCTAGTTTGGTACAAGGAGAATTTCAAATTTTATAAGATAAAAAAAATAGCATTTATTCTAATGCTATTAACATAATAAGAGAGTTACAAACTAGTAATTTTCTTATTTTTTTAGTACTTTTTCTTTGTTTTTCGAAGTTTTGATACTTAGTTGATAATATAGTTCTGTGATGGTGTTATTATTTTCTTTTGCTTCTTTTACTATTTTTTTCCATACTTTTTTATTAGTAGGGATTTTTTCTTGTTCTACTAATTCTATATTTAATGAAGAAATGTAGTTTGTTATTATTTTAGTTTTGATATTTTCTGGTATTTGTTTGTCATATCTATCCTTATTTATCGGATAATTATGAAGTGGTTCTTTCTTTATATAGTGAAGTAAGTTTTTAAAATCTTTTCCAGTAGGTTCTTCTTTTAATAAATGATAAATAACAGGGTATTTTGCAACTACCGCATCGATTTCAATATTATAATCTAGGCTATTGGCAGGTGTTTCACTAAAAGAATATTCTTCTACTTTATTGTAGCGAGTTTGTAAGCTTTCTAATAATAAGTTATGCCCTATACCCATAGGAGCTGTTTCTGTTTCTCTAATTCTTTTGTCTATAGAGTAGTTTGTCGCAACTATTTCTTTTAATGTAGATATATCATTCGCTTTTACTTGATAGTTTTCTATTTTATCATTATTAACTAAATACATAGTGCTCCTCCTTTTGCTTTTTTAGTATATAGAAGTTTGTGTTTTTTGTCTAGATATGTTTGAAAAAAATAATAAATATTTGTATAATAATAGTGATTATAGAATATTAGGAAGTGGTAATATGGCAAATAAAAATAGTAGAAGTAATCGTTATCAAAAGAATTATCGTCAATATTCAAATAACCGTAACTCTAAAAAAGATAACTATACCAATTCTTATTATTATCAATCTAGAATGAAAAAGCAAGAAGAAAGAGAATTTACTAATACAAAACAACAAGTATTTAATTTTGATGAGATGACATTTTCTGATGAGTTAGATACTAGTTTTGTAGATAATAAACATAAAAATAAAGATAGGATTATTAAAGATTTAAATCAGTCTTATGAAAAACAAAAAAAGCAAGATAAGAAAATTGTAAAGAAGAAAAAAATAAAAGTAGGTAGAGTAGTATTTTTATTTCTTGTTTTTATGACTTTATTTACTTCTTTGGGTGCAGGAATTAGTTATTTCTTTTTACCAGAAAAAGTAGAAGTAGTTACTAAAGTTAAGAAGCGTGTTGTGATGGATGAAAATATTGTTTTTGTAGGGGATTCTATTACTGATTTTTATGATTTAGAGGAGTACTATCCAGATTATAACGTAGTAAATAGTGGTATTGATGGTAATCAGACTAAAAATATATTAGAAGATATTGATGAGAGAATATATCAATATAATCCTTCTAAAGTTTTCTTACTTATTGGTACAAATGATATAGGACATGGTGTTGAGCCATATGAGATTGTTTCTAATATTAAGCAAATTTTGGAAGGTATTCGCCTAAATCGTCCTTATGCAAAACTTTACTTAGAATCTATTTATCCAGTAGAAGAGGGTAGAAGTAAAGTGGGGGATCGTACGAATGATGTGATTAAAGAAGTAAATCAAGATTTAAAAAAATATTGTGAAGAAGAAGATATTACTTATATAGATATGTATTCCTTATTATTAGATCCTTCTTTGGAAGAAGATACTTTTTATGAAGAGTATACAGATGATGGACTACATCCATCAGAAGAAGGATATCAAGTTATTACTAGTGAAATTATGAAATATTTAAAATGATACTTGGTATCATTTTTTCGGATATACTAATTATAGGAGGTGCTTTATGCATAATAAAGTTGTTGTTATTGGATGTGGAAATGTTGGTATGAGTTATGTTTATGCATTACTTAATCAACGCAGTAAAGTTAATGAAGTGGCTTTAATTGATTTGGATACGAAAAGAGTGGAAGGAGAAGTCATGGATTTAAATCATTGTTTGGCGTTTGCTCCTGATAAGATGAATATTCATATTGGTACTTATGAAGATTGTCGTGATGCAAAGATTGTTGTTATTGCAGCTGGAGCTACACAAAAAGTAGGAGAAACTAGAATGGATTTGATCTATAAGAATAGTAAAATATTTAAAGATATTATTGGTAAGGTTGTTGAGGTAGGATTTCATGGTATCTTTTTAGTTGCGACAAATCCACTTGATGTTATGACTTATTTAACTTATAAGTATTCTGGATTTTCGACTCATAAAGTTATTGGTACAGGAACTAGTCTAGATACAGCAAGATTACGTTACTTGATTGGAGAAAAATTAGGAATTGGACCTAAAAATATTCATGCTTATGTTATGGGTGAACATGGAGATAGTGAATTTGTTCCTTGGACTAATGCAACAGTAGGATTACAAAATATTAATAAATTTTTGTCAGATGATGAGATGGTGCAAATTAGTGAAGAAGTAAAGAATGCAGGGTATGAAATTATTGAACGTAAGGGAGCTACTTATTATGGTATAGGTATGTGTTTGGTGTCTATTACTAATGCTATTTTAGGAGATCTTAATAGTATTATTACAGTTTCTACTTATGATAAGGATAATGATGTTTATGTAGGGCTTCCTACTATATTAGATAAAAATGGGGCAAAGGGTCGTGTTTTTGTTGATTTAACTGATGAGGAAGAGGGAAAATTACAACATAGTATTGATGTTATTAAAGAGGCTATTAAAAAAGTATTATAAGTATCATATTTTTTCTAATCTTTCATATATTAGTGATATAGAAAGAGAGGAATTTAATATGGAAACATTAAAAGTAAGTAGTAAGTCTAATCCAAATAGTGTAGCAGGAGCTTTAGCTAATGTATTTAGAGAAAAAGGATCTGCAGAAATACAAGCAGTTGGTGCTGGAGCACTTAATCAAGCAATAAAAGCAGTTGCGATTGCTAGAGGATTTGTTGCTCCATCAGGAAAGAATTTAGTATGTATTCCTGCCTTTCAAGATATTTCGATAGATGGAGAAGAACGTACTGCGATTAAATTAATTATAGAGGCCAAATAGGTCTTTTTTTTTGGTCTTGGTCGTGTTAAACTTATAAATGATAGGAGGGAAATGTTATGGTTTGTCCTCGTTGTGGAGCAGAAATGGATCCTAATAGAAGATATTGTATGAAGTGTGGAGCACTAAATTACGATCATCCTGATAATCAAAAAATGAAACAATATATTACAGAAAAAGAGTTAGAAAAAGCAAATTTAGAATATCAGGGCGGAGGAAATGTCGATAAAATAGAGATTGCCGGTCAAGTATATGAACAAAAAATAGATAAGAAGAAAAGTTATGTAGATACCAGGGCAGCTTTAGGTTTACTTCTTGTAATTACTATTGTACTTGGTGTTTTGGGGTACTTTGTATTTCATTATTCTATTTTAATGACTTTATCCATTGCTCTTGTTTATTTTATTATTTCTTTTTATATCTTATCTTTTATTTCTATTTATATGAAAGGTGGATATTCAGGATTTGTACCTTTAGTTCCATTTTATAGTCAATATGCTTTTTATGATATTGTTCTTGGTAATGGTTGGTTTTTCTTACTATTATTTATTCCTATTATTGGATTTATTACTTCTTGCTATGCTAATTACAAACTTGGTAAGGTATTTGGAAAGAATGGAGTACTTACTTTGTTATTTCCATTTATTATGTTACCTGTCATTGCTTTTAGTGATAGGGCTCGCTATCAGGGAGATGGAAAGAAGTATCAGAAGTATGTGGAAAAAGAAAAAAGAAGAAATACACAAATCGCAGCTTTTGTTTATTGTATTGTTGTGTTTTTCTTGTTCTTAGGTCTTAGTCAAACTCCTGTTAGTACTTATTTAGCTAATTACTTTTTTGAGTATGATACTAATAATATTGTTAAGGCAATAGAAAAAGAGGTAGGATATGGAGGATATACTTGTGATGGTCCTACTGATATTGATGTAGATGATGGTACTTATTATATAGAGTTTAGTGATGCAACAGAATTATTTACAATACCAATTCCTGTTCGTTCTTCTTTTAATGGAAATAAACTTTCTGGATATGTTAAGGTAGATCGTGTTAATGGAGAGTTTCATTATACTTATGCTGTTACAGATGGGGAAAAGTATTTAAGTACTGATTCTAATGTTCATAGTGCAAGTGATATCTTGACTGGTACTAGGGGAAATGTTTGTAAAAAGAATTAGGATGAATAAATTAGGTTAGCGTAATAAATTAGGAAAAATAGTAAAAAATTACTCTGTGGCGTAATAAATTAGGAAAAATAGCGAAAAATTACTCCGTGGCGTAATTTTTTTTGATAATATTGATTAATAATAATAGTTATTTTTGCTTTAGAAAGTGAAAATTCAAATATAAAAACAGTTGATAATTTAAAAAAAAAGTTATATACTAATAACAAATCAATGATTAGAACTAATAATAAGATGCTTTAATGGTAGAGAATTCGTGGTTGGTGAAAACGATATTAAAGGCTTATTTATCTACTCTATAGATGAAATAGATGAATAAATATTTCCGGTTATTGCCGTTATCTAAGTAAGTAAAAGAAAGGATGGTACCGTGCATAAGCACTCCTTGTACTATTCTTTTTTTCTTTATTATTAGTTTATAGGAGGAGAAAGTTATGATAGATATTAAGTTAATTAGAGAAAACAGAGATTTAGTAAAAGAAAATATTAAGAAAAAGTTTCAAGATGAAAAATTACCTTTAGTAGATGAAGTTTATGAAATGGATAAGAAAGTACGTGAAGTACAAGTAAAAGCTGATGGCCTAAAAGCTGACAAGAATCACATGAGTAGTGAAATTGGTAAGTTAATGAGAGATGGTAAGAGAGACGAAGCAGAAGAAGTTAAGAAAAAGATTAGCTCTATGTCAGAAGAAATTACGGCTTTAGAAGAAGAACAAGAAAAATTAACAGCAGAGATTAAGGATCGTATGATGGTTATTCCACAAATTATGGATCTTTCAGTTCCAATTGGAAAAGATGATAGTGAAAATGTGGAAGTTGAAAAATTTGGAGAACCTATTGTTCCAGAATATGAAATTCCATATCACGCTGATATTATTGAAAGACTTCAAGGAATGGATAAAGATGCTGCTGGTAGAACTAGTGGACAAGGATTTTATTATTTACTTGGAGATATTGCTAGACTTCATGAAGCATTACTTGCATATGCTAGAGACTTTATGATTGATGCTGGATTTACTTATGCAGTACCTCCATTTATGATTCATAGTGATGTTGTAACAGGTGTTATGTCTTTTCCTGAGATGGAAGCTATGATGTATAAAATAGAAGGAGAAGATTTATATTTAATTGGAACAAGTGAACATTCTATGATTGGTAAATTTAAAGGACAAATTATTAAAGATCAAGAACTTCCAATTCATATGACAAGTTATTCTCCATGTTTCCGTAAAGAGGGAGGATCTCATGGATTAGAGGAAAGAGGACTTTATCGAGTTCATCAATTTGAAAAACAAGAAATGATTGTTATTTGTGAGCCAGAAGATTCTATGGATTGGTATGAAAAAATGTGGAAATTAACAGTTCAATATTTTAGAAGTTTAGATATTCCAGTTAGACAATTAGAATGTTGTAGTGGAGACCTTGCAGATTTAAAAGTTAAATCATGTGATATTGAAGCATGGAGTCCTAGACAAAAGAAGTATTTCGAGGTTGGAAGTTGTTCTAATTTAGGAGATGCTCAAGCTAGACGACTTGGTATTCGTAAAAAAGGAGAAAAGGGTACTTA
>CAJLUG010000047.1 GCA_905209745.1 uncultured Mycoplasma sp. | reverse complement strand
AATCGAACTGCCAAACAAGATGATTATCGTCGACTACAAACTAAAAAATATTGATGATGCTGCTTATGATCAACAACTAATAGGCTATAAAGACTATATTGTCAAAAAGACTAATAAAGAAGTCTCTTGTTATCTGTACTCGATATTAGATGAAAAATATAGACAAATTACAAAGTGACAAGTATGAAATAAAAAAAGAAATCAAATAGACAAAAAGCAAAAAGAAATGGTATAATAAACTAGAAAAGATAAAATAAGAATAAAAGTGGTGAATGTCCGGATGTTAAAATTAAATCATAAAGCTTTTACATTAATAGAGTTAATCGTAGTAATAACCATATTGGGAATTATTTTGATATTAGCGCTTCCTCAAGCATCACGAATTCAAAGGCAAAATAAAAATAGAAAATATGAATTATATCAAGAATCTCTAGAAAATGCTGCCAAGCTATATATCGATAATAATGCCAAAGATTTGTTTGGCAAGGAAGATTCAGGGTGTGTACAAATCAAATTTTCGACTTTAAAAGATGCCAACCTAATGAAAGAATTTTCAGACACTGATATTGTTTGTGGAAATGATTCAGATACATTTGTAGAAGTACGAAAAACCAAAGAACATTATACTTATCATTTACAGTTAATATGTCGTGAAAAAGAAAACCCAAGTAATATTTTATATGAATATAGTGATGGTATCGAAGGAACAAGTTGTCTTAATGTGCGAGATGAAACTGGTCCAGAGATAACAATAACTCCAGAAAGTAGTGCTTGGAAAAGAAAAGAAACACTAAAAGTAACCATAACTATTTCTGATGTCAGTGGACTAAATAAAAACATTGCGATTAGTTATTATTGGACTAATTTAGATACAGGAGTAAAAAGTAAAACCTATCGCTATAATTATAAAAATAAAAATAATGTAGGAAAAGTAAGTTATACGATTCCAACCGAAGATATCGATATAGAAAGTGGTCGCTATCGCTTAACAGTAGAATCAGATCCAAATAGTCCTACCGGTATTATGGATATGATGGGAAATAGAAGAGTCGCTGCAAAGACTGCTGAGTCATACTATATTGATAATACTCCACCAACTTGTACCACAACCGGTGGAGGAGATGATTGGTCTGAAAAAGACATCACTTTAGTAGGAACTTGTAAAGATAAAGAAAGTGGATGTGTTGGAAATGTCAGTAAGAAGTTTACAGATTTATATAAAGACTCTCTAGAAAGTCCAGGAACCGTAAAAGATAAAGTTGGAAATGAGACAAAATGTCCAGAACAACGAGTAAGAATTTCAAAAACGCCAAACAAACCAACAATTAATAATCCCAATAATGGTAAATGGGTAAATTATAATTACGCAGTAACAGGAAGTACTACTTCTAGTAATGATTTAGTATCCTACTGGCAAACAAGTACCGATAATAAAAACTGGACAACAATTAAAGGAGCAACTACCAATAGTTTTACATCAGAAACATATTCTACTGAACAAAATACTATAAGATATTTCAGAGTATGTAATGAGGGTGATATTTGTTCAGAGTCAGCTTCTACGCAGATTCTTATTGATAAAACCAATCCATATTGGCGTGTTACTATGCATAGAGGAGGATATACTTATGTGGGACAGGGATATGTAAACTTCTCGTGTTATGCCAAAATCGATTATTATGACGACTTATCAGGACTAGAAGCACGTTATAATCTTGTAGGAAATGCTGGTACAGTTATGGAACCATATGGCAATTTACATGGTGCCATGACTACGGCAGGTACGGATACTGATGTAATGGGAAGTTTCGCACCAAAAAATTATGCTTATTATGGATTTACTCTTTGTGATATGGCAGGAAACTGTGCCCATCAACCAAGAGTAGCTGGATATTGTTAGGAGGAACTATGAAAAATAAAAAAATATGGATAATTATTTGTTTTATTCTAAGTATTTGTTTAATTGCTTTAGGAACTATCTTCATCTTATTTCAAAAAGATAAGAAAGAAGAGAGCCTTTATGCTCGTCTAAAAGACGGAAAAACAATCGAAATATGTCCAAACGAGGAATGTGGAATATATAGTACATTAAAATTCCCACAAATTGAAACAAATATTACGGATGAAGCATTTGTAACAAAAGTAGAAGAAATTAATAACCAAAGTAATACTTATTACAACGAAGTAGAAAAAAGAGCAGAAAATGGTGCTTGTACCAATATAGAAACTGGAGTAGAGTACCAATATCCTTTAAATATTGAATATATAGTAGATGTAACAAAACAAGAAAATATCATAAATATATTTACTTATACCGAAAAACATAATCAATGTACAAACGAATTATCAAAAACAGAAGTTACTTCCTACTTTTATGATTTAGAAAATAAAAAAGAACTAAGTATGGAAGAATATATGAATAAAAAAGGATTAACTTACGATATCCTAAATCAATCTATTGAAGAATCATTTAGAAAACAATATACAAAAGAAGATGTTGATACTGTAGTAGAAGATATCAAAAATAATCGTCAATATATCATCAAAAACCAAGAAGATCAAATAATGGTTTATTACTATTCCAATATATTAAATGGTTGGTTAACCATGAATGAAGACGAAATAAAAAGATGACTTTATAAGAGAAAAGTCATCTTTTTCAGGTATTTGACAAGAAGAATTACATATGCTATAATCTAGATGTTTGACGCCTCAAGCTCAAACCGCATTGAAAAGGTAAAAACAAGTTTCTTGTACCTTAAGAGCGAGTCTTAAGTAAAAAAAGGAGGTATATGAATGAATGCTGTAATTAAAGTGGGAGGAAAACAATATTACGTAACAGAAGGATCAGAAATCTTCGTAGAAAAATTAAATGCTAATGTTGGTGATGTTGTTAAATTCGACCAAGTATTGATGCTTGATAGTAAAATAGGAAGTCCTTATCTTACTAATGTTACTGTAGAAGGTAAAGTTATCAAAAACGGTAAACAAAAGAAAATTACTGTCTTCAAATATAAATCTAAAGACAGATCTAACCGTAAGAAACAAGGACATAGACAACCTTATACAAAAATTGAAATTACAAAAATCAATGGATAATATATGATTAAAGTAAAAGTAGAAAAAGAAAATGCTAAATATAAAAGAATAACAATCTTAGGTCATGCAATGTATGATGATTATGGAAAAGATATTGTCTGCAGTGCAGCCAGTAGTATTGTAACTACTACCGTAAATGGTATTTTAGCATTAGATAAAGGAAGTCTAAGTTATATGGTTAGTAAAAAGGGTCTAAGTATTGATATTAAAAATACAGATAGTACTACCCAGATACTAATCGGTAATATGGTTAGTCTTTTAAAAGAGTTGGAAGTAAATTATCCAGCAAATATTGAAGTAAAGTAAGGAGGAGAATTATGGAATTTTTAAAATTAGATATCCAATTATTTGCTCACCACAAAGGGCAAGGATCAACATCTAATGGTCGTGATTCTAGAGGACGTAGACTTGGAGCAAAAGCTGCTGATGGTGAATTTGTAACAGCAGGTTCTATTATATATCGTCAACGTGGAACAAGAGTATTCCCTGGTACTAATGTACGTCGTGGAAATGATGATAGCTTATTCACAACAGTAGACGGAATTGTTAAATTTGAACGTTTAGGAAGAGATAAAAAACAAGCTTCAGTTTATCCAGTAGGAAAGTAATTGAAATAGATATCAAATAGCTAGCATAAAAACTAGCTATTTTTCTTTTTCTAAATATAGTCTATAATAAGTATAGAAATAAGAGGTGATACCATGACAAAAGTAGCGATTATTGGTGCTGGAGCGGCAGGACTAACTGCAGCCATTGCCACGATGAAAAAAGGAGTAGAAATACATCTATTCGATAAAAATAAAAAAGTAGGAAAAAAACTATCTGTAACAGGAAACGGTCGTTGTAATTATTGGAATGAAAACCAAGAACTAAAAAACTATCACACAAATAGTAACACATCTCTAGAAAACTTTATTACTCTAAGTGATGAAAAAGAAGTAGAGTACTTTTTTCAAAAATTAGGTGTCGTACCTAGAATTAAGAATGGTTATTATTATCCATATTCTAACCAAGCAGAAAGTATAAGAAGAATTCTAGAAGAAAAAGTAAAAAGCGAAAATGCTATTTTGCATATGGAAGAAGAAGTAGAAAAAGTAGACCCTAAAGATCAAGGTTTTATCATAACTACCAGTAAAGAAAAATACTACTTTGACTATTGTATTATCGCAACAGGATCTATCGCATCCCTAAAAGAAAAAGAAAATAAAGGACTTATCTGGGCCCAAAAACTAAATCATAAAGTAATAGATATTACGCCTTCTTTAGTACAAGTAAAAGTAGACTTTCCTTATCTAAAGGATTGGCAAGGAGTACGTAGTGAAGTAGAGGTATCCCTATTAGAAGATAATATTAAAATAAAGAAAGAACATGGTGAAATCCAACTGACAAAAGACGGAGTATCAGGAATTTGTATCTTTAATTTAAGTCGTGATATCGCAAGAGGATTAAAAAAGAAAAAAGAAGAAATAATTAGTATTAACTTTCTTCCGTTTGTAGATAATACTACTTGGCTAGAAGAAAGAATGAAACTCCTACCAGAAGAAAAAGTAGAATACTTCCTAGAAAGTATCATCCCTAATAAACTAATTCTAGTCTTATTAAAATATACCCAAATAAATAAAGATAAAAAAGTAAAAGAACTAAGTAAAGAAGAAATAAGTAAACTGAAAAAAACACTTACAAGTCTAAACGTAAAAGCAACAGAAACACTAGATACCACAAAAGCCCAAGTATGTTCTGGAGGAGTTTCTCTAGAAGATTTGAAAGAAAATATGGAGTCTAAAAAAATCAATCACTTATATTTTATAGGAGAAGTAGTCGATGTAGATGGCGACTGTGGAGGTTATAACCTAGGTTTTGCATGGCGCTCGGGACTACGCGCAGGAAAGAGTATAAGGGGTGAGGTAAGTGATTAGAGTAAGACAAGTAAAAGTATTAATAACAGAAGAAGAAAAACTATTAGAAAAAGTAAGTAAAAAGTTAAAAATCAACAAGAATGATATCAAAAAACTAGAAATTAAAAAGAAGTCAATCGATGCAAGACAAAAAGATATCTATTATGTCTATGAAGTAGATGTTGCAGTAAAAAACGAAAAAAGTATCTTAAAAAAGAATCTAAAAGATGTAAGCCTTGCACCCATAGAAAAATATCAATTCCCAAGTCCAGGAAAAGTTGAGTTAAAAACACCACCAATCATTGTCGGAATGGGACCAGCCGGACTATTTTGTGCCTACCTTCTCGCAGAACATGGTTATCGTCCCATCATCATTGAAAGAGGAGAAAAAGTAGAAGAAAGAGTAAAATCCGTAGAAAAATTTTGGCAAGAAGGCCTACTAAATATAGAATCAAACGTCCAATTTGGAGAAGGGGGAGCTGGGACTTTTTCTGATGGTAAACTAAATACCCTAGTAAAAGATAAAGCCCATCGTGGGAAAAAGGCCTTTGAAATATTTGTAAGAAATGGTGCTCCTAAAGAAATCATGTATGTAAATAAACCTCACATTGGTACCGATATCTTAAGAGATGTAGTAAAAAACATGCGTGAAGAAATTATAAAAAATGGTGGTAAAATCTATTACCAAACCAAATTAACAGATATCAAAGTAGAAGATAATAAAATAGTAGAAATAGAAGTAAATAATAAAGAAAAAATAGCTTGCGAGACCCTAATACTAGCAATCGGCAACAGTGCTAGAGATACCTTTGAAATGTTATATAAACAAGGCCTTGCAATCTCTAAAAAACCATTTGCCGTAGGACTTAGAATTTCTCATCCTCAAGAGATGATTAATCAAGACCAATATAAAGAAAATGCCCAATACTTACCCAATGCAGAATATAAATTAACTTATCAAACAAAAAACAAAAGAGGTGTATACACATTTTGTATGTGCCCTGGAGGCTATGTAGTAAATGCTTCTAGTGAAGAAGGACTACTAGCAGTAAATGGAATGAGTAATCATAAAAGAGATACCAATAACGCCAACAGTGCCATTATTGTAACCATCAAAGAAGAAGATTTAGAAGATCACCCACTAGCAGGTATTAAATTCCAAAGAGAACTAGAACAAATGGCCTATCAATTAGGACATGGAAAAATACCAATTCAACTGTATCAAGACTTTAAAGAAAATAAAAAATCCACTTCTCTTGGAAAAGTAGAAGCCATATTTAAAGGAGAGTACGAACTTACCAACCTAAACCAATTATTTAAAAAAGAAATTACAGATTCCCTAATCGAAGGAATCAACTATTTTGGAACCAAAATAAAAGGTTTTGATAGACCCGATGCCATCCTTGCTGGTGTAGAAAGTAGAACCTCATCTCCCGTTAGAATAAAAAGAGAAGAAGATGGAGTATCAAACATCCAAGGAATCTATCCAATAGGAGAAGGAGCAGGATACGCTGGAGGTATTACGACAAGTGCCATGGATGGAATAAAAACAGCTGAATTAATCGCTAAAAAATATAAAAATTTACAGTAAACTACAAACCAAGACCCAACTTTACCTATATTTTCTAAAATCTTTAAGCTATAATGATAGTAAGGAGGGATACCATGTACGTACCAGACGAAGAAAACTATATTGTAGATGGCGAAAATTATGCCCCAGAAATAAAAGAAGAAGAACATAAAAAGAAAAAAAGGAATCGTACCCCAATAAGAATTGTGATTGTAATTATTATTTCCCTATCACTTGGATTCGCAACGTATTATATTAGTGATTTAATATTAAATGGAAAAAAAGAAGAAAGACCAAAAGAAGAAACAAGAGTAGCTCTTTCAGTCGATAATGAAGACGTACTAGCAATCTATGAAAAAATAACTTATGGCAGAACAAGTAGCCATTTAAATAAATATTTAGAGTCAACTTCTCTAACACCAGAAGACTTTACAAACACTGAAAAATTCTACTATGCCTTATCGGCATTAGAAGAAGAGGACTTAATCGATAAAGGCAATGGTACTTATTCTATTAGTGATGAGAAAATGGATGAGTTAATGAAATCCTACTTTGGAACTGAAGTAACCTATAATAAAGGAGGAACCATTCCAGTCGTATTACAAAAAACAGTAAAAAACGGAAATACTCTTTCCTTAACTTATGATGAGACAAGCGAAGAGTATCTAACAACAATCACTGAAACAAAAGAAGATGCCTTAAAAGAAGTACCAATCTTCATGGCCTCTTTAGATAGTGCTGAACAAAAAGGCGAT
>CAJLUG010000046.1 GCA_905209745.1 uncultured Mycoplasma sp. | reverse complement strand
ATAAGTATTAGATACTCCAGGGAAGATTTGTATTTCCATATCAGTAGGAAGTGAGATATTATTATAATCACTTCGATTAGAAAGTGGAATAATACTTCCCGCATGTGCAAATACTGGATAATCTTCTTCTTTAAAGAAAGAAACATACTTTTTATTTCCAGGGAATTTCTTACCAGTTCTAAAGTCATACCAAATACCATCAGGAATAAAGAAACGATGAATGGTACGATTCATGGTAGGATCTTTCTTATCTAAAATTGGACAAACAAGTAATTGAGAACCAAAATAATACTGATTCTTATAAAGTTCATCATCATAGACCCACAAATAATTATAATAAAATGGCTGAATAAGTGGTGTTCCAGACTTGGTATAATTATATGCCTCTGTATATAAATATGGAATTAAACGGTGACGAAGTCTTAAATAATCAGCTGCAATATTTTCTGTTTTCACATCCCATAACCATGGCTCTCTTTTATAATAAGGACCACGAGCAGCATGAAACCGTAAGATTGGTGAGAAAACACTTAATTCCAAATAACGAATATAAAGTTCACTCTCTTCGATACCCCCATGATTACCAGAAACATCATGACTCCACCAACTAACTCCAATATTAGCCGCATTCAAGTATTGGAACGGTAACTTCTTCAAAGCTTCCCAACTAACTTCACTACTACCACCATATAATACAGGATAACGATGAGCCCCATAAATACCATTTCTAGCTAAAATCATACTACGTTTTTCATAATTTCTACCAGAATCTAAATATAAATAATGATTTAAAATCCATAAATTGGTAGGATTTTTATCACCCTTATAATCATTCCAGAAAAAGTCAACCCCCAAATTCTCTAATGGATGCAAGAACGCTTTAAATAACACATCTAACATCTTAGGATTTAATGGATCAAATAAAATAATTTTATTATCACTAACTCCTAAAAACTCACTAGCCTGTTTATAATATGCTTCATGTGGATAAAAGCCTCCCTCTGGATTAATACAAAGTCCTACTCGAATACCACGTTTATGAAACTTTTCTATCATAGCTTGTGGATTCTTAAATAAGTTTGTATTGAAAGTATAACCAACTTTTAATCCTTGATAATCACCTACATTTCGATAATGCCAATCATGATCAAATAACATAACCGAAAAAGGAATCTTTTTCTTCTCAAAATTCTTAATTAACTCTGTAGTAGAATGATCATCATAACTAATATTTCTACTCCACCAATTACCAAGAGCATATCTTGGAATCATTGCTGGAGACCCTGTCATTTTAAAATAATCAAACAGTGCTTGTTTAAAGTCTCTATCATACATAAAAACATAGATATCTGTATGATCATTAGGAGGATCTGCTAAAGTACCATCCTCCAAAATAAGTTTATTATGACTATCATCAATAGAAGAAAATCCATCCAAAGAATATAACCCTTTACATAACTCTCGATCCGTAGGGACATCTACTCCAATAAAGTTACCCATCATATTACGAGCCTCTGGATGACCATAATACCAATCTTTATTACGATCACGATCACGACTCAAAAGAGTAATCTTCAAATTCTTCATAGGATCTACTTTAGTACCTACAAAAGGTTGTCTTTTTACATAAATCAAATGAAAGTATTTAGTAATAATTTCCACAAACTGAGTATCTTGTTTTACTTGAAATTCAGGAAGACCCAAATTTCTACGCACTACAAGTTCGGTAGGACGATCAACAAAAGTCCCAGAGGGTGAAAATTCGAGACGAACAATTCGCTCAGAAATGACAGTAATACGAAAGTTACTCCCTTTAACAATCGCCTTATCATCACTCTTAGCACGTGTATAATCTACTTCAAATTGTTTTCCAAGTGGATACATACCAACACCTTCTTCTTATTCTAGTAACATAATATCATAAAAGTAAAAATATTCCAAGAAAAAAATAGCAAGCCGCTATTTTTTAAGAATCTAAAAACAAAGCATAATACTCTTCAAAAGAAATACCCTCTTCATGAATATATTTCGCAATCTTTTTACCCACATATCGATAATGCCAAGGTTCTGCTCGAAACCCTGTAATAGCTTCATATCCAGTAGGAAATCTTTGAATAAATCCATACTTATAGGCATTCTCCTGCATCCAGTCATATTCATCTGAATCTGCAAAAATATTAGAGTCCCTACTACCAACATCAAAAGCAAGGCCCGTCTGATGCTCAGAAAAACCAGGTTGCGCAACATAATTAGTAACATAACTCTCTCCATAAAGACCACGATAAGTATTACAAATTTCTACTTGATCTTGATAACTACGGTACCCAGAATTAATAACCAAATGATACCCTTCTTTTTCTGCAGCTTCATACATATCCATAAAGGCATTAACCGCAATACGAGAAGCTTGAATCGTATCATCAGAAGCATACTTAGTATCAATAGTAACCAAATCTTCTGGTAAAAAATCCTCTGTCAAACTACGATGTTTATTAACCAACATATCAGTACTAAACTCCGTAATCTCTACTGGATCTTTATAATCTTCTTTATCCATATCCAAATTAACAGCCAAAACTGTCGTCTCTTCATCTTCACCGGTTTCATTAGAATAATTAACATAACGATCATAATTACGAAGTTTAGCATAAGGATAAGATAAGAACTCTTCGATATATAAAATCTTATCTCTCTTCGCAAACTCAGTAACATCCACATCATTACCACGAGCTAAGATCATAGAAATATTATTATTCGTATACCCCTTCTTAATAAGAGTATTAATATTTCGAATCAAATGTTTTTGGTCTTGATAATCTATTTTACTATATTGATCTAAATACTTTTCATTATAATCACTACTCTCAAAAGCTGCATTAAGAGTCTTATTTTCTCCAACAGCTAATACATAATCTTTCTTAAACTGAAACAAAATAGTACGACTAGCTTCCTTACTATATCCTAATTCCGTAAGAGAATGGATTTGTACAGAGTAAAAACAAAAGACTGCCAAAATAACTGCCAAAACGCCTCCAACAATCTTTAACTTTTTCAAAACAGATTTCTTTAATCGAAACTTCTTTTTCAAAAACATCACCTACAATACAAGTATAACACAGAAATTGTCATTTAGATATTTTTATGATACAATAAAGCGGAAATGAGGACGTGAAAATATGAAAGCATTAGTATTATCCGGGGGAGGAGCAAAAGGTTCCTACCAAATAGGTGCTTGGAAAGCATTAAAAAAACTACATATAAAATTTGATATTGTTACAGGTACTTCTATAGGAGCCCTAAATGGAGCAATGGTTACTCAAAATAGTTATAGAAGAGCCATATCCCTATGGAAAAAAATCAATCTAGAAGTATTGTTTAATGAAACAGTAGACAATAGTAACGATCTAGAAGTAATGAAATTATATGGTAAAACATTCCTAAAACAAGGTGGTATGGAAGTAACAGAAATAGAAAAAATTATCAAAAAAGAACTAAATTACAAAAAGTTCTATAACTCTAAAATAAACTATGGACTTGTAACTCTAAATCTAACTACCAAAAAGCCAGTAGAAATCAGTAAAAAAGATATTCCAAAGGAAAAACTAGCAGACTACCTAATGGCTTCTGCTTCTTGTTACCCTGCTTTTAAACAAAAAGAAATCGATGGAAATAAATATATTGACGGAGGCGTTATCGATAACCTTCCAATCAATCTCGCAATCGATCTTGGCGCAGATGAAATTATTGCGATTGACCTATCCGCTCCAGGAATTACCAAAAAACCAAAAAAGAATGTCAAAATAACCAAAGTAAGACCAAATAATAAACTAACTAACTTCCTAAACTTCTATGAAGAAGGAGCCAAAAGAAATATTAAATTAGGCTATAATGACACGTTAAAAAAATTTGGTAAATTAGAAGGTAAAAAATATACCTTCCGTCTAGGAACAATAGAAAAAAACCAAAAGAAACATCTAACAACCTTCCAATATATCTTAGAAGACATACTAGATAGTAAAAAAGCAACAGAAACATTTAAAAACCTACTTCATATTTCTAAAGTAGAAACAGAAGAAATCGCTAACAAGATGACTCTAAAAGTAATGGAAGCAGTTGCGAAAGATTTAAAACTAGACGAGACCAAAATATATACTGAAAGACACTTCAACAAAGAACTAAAGAAAAACTTAAAGACTCTTACATCAAAAGAAGTAGATAACATAAAAGAAATGATAGAAGAAATAAAAGACCATAAAAAGTCTCTAAAGAAAAAAGCCTTATTAAGCCCATGGCTATTTCTAAAAGCACTATATCTATATACAATATGTGAGGTATAACATGAATCCCTTTAAGTACTCAAACACAAATAAACGTTATCATACACTAGACTATTACTATAAAACCAAGTTTCACTCTAAAGTATTTAAAATAAGTCTAAATGCTGGATTTAGTTGTCCCAACATAGATGGTACTGTAGGTTATGGAGGATGTATTTATTGCTCTAAAACAGGTAGTGGAGAGTTTGCTGGTAATAAAGAAGACTCTCTAAGAAAACAGTTTGATACCGTAAAAGAAATGATGCTTCATAAATGGAAAGATGGCAAATTTATTGGTTATTTCCAAGCAAGAACCAATACTTATGCTGATATAGCTACTCTAAAAAAACTATATGAAACCGTACTTAGTTTTGATAATGTAATCGGTCTAAATATCGCAACAAGACCAGACGCTATTACCGAAGAATGTCTAGATTATCTAGAAGAATTAAACAAAAAAACATACTTAACCATAGAACTAGGTCTACAGACAACAAATGAAAACACAGCCAAATTAATCAATCGTTGTCATACCCTACAATGTTTCGAAGACATGGTAAAAAAACTAAGAGAAAGAAATATTGATGTCGTCGTCCATATCATCAACGGTCTTCCCTATGAGACAAAAGAAGATATGCTAAACACAGTAAAATATTTAAACAATCTAGATATCCAAGGCATAAAGATACATATGCTAAGTATATTAAAAGATACACCTCTAGAAAAACTATACCAAAAAGAACACTTTAAAGTATTAACCAAAGAAGAATATATAGATATTGTAATAGACCAACTAGAACTACTAAGACCAGAAATCGTCATTCATAGAATTACAGGAGATCCAAAACAAGAAGATCTAGTAGAACCAGATTGGTTAATTAAAAAATTCTGTGTCTTAAACGACATTGATAAAGAAATGGTAAAAAGAAATACTTATCAAGGCAAAAAAATAAAGGAATTAGTAAATATCAACTAATTCCTTTTTCTTTAGAACACTCTATACAAGATTTCATAAATATTGGAATACCTCTCTTAACAAACTCTTCATAATTAGGATAATAACCCAAATGAGTTTCAGTAAAAGATACCAAATCTGGTAAATAAGTAAAACCATGAGGAATTACCCAATCATCTTCAATGGCTGGAATGGTATCTTTAAAATATTTTTTCGTTAATAAATAAGCATTTGCCCGAACCAAATATTCATACATTACTGTTTCCTTCTTGTTACGATACTGATCAAACAGATTATGACAAAGAGCCTGTTGATAAAACTCATCTAAAACTTCACTATTAGCTAAATATTTATCAACATAAGAATTAACAATAGGATGAGAAAACTCATGAAATAAACACTCTACTAAATATTCTCTATCAACATCAAACACCTGCTTTTCTTCATTATAACGTAGTCCCCTATTGTAATATAAATTTCCTTCTTGATCTTCAGGACCAAATCCTCCATTCATTAAAACAGAGGGAATAAAAGTATAAGATTTAGGTTGCGTACTATAAAATTTCTGTATATCAGATAAATCTAAATCATCAGGAAACTTACAATATTTTTCTACCAATTCTTGATAAAACGGAAGATACGTTTCAAAAAATTGATCCCAATGAATATCAAAAGCTAATTTCTTTAGTTCAATCACAAACCCTTCAATGGTTCCATACTTCATATAATCACAAATGAAATCTCTTCTAAGTTTTCTATCATCGACCTGATAGAAGTCATCCATTCCAACGGCAAACAAAATTGGAAGAGAACAATCACCAAAATTAGTAATATACTTTATCATTTCAGGATACTTTTCAATAGGAATCAACTTTTCTAAATCATGCATATAATTAATATTAGGCGTTTCAATAAAATCAAACTTATCTCTTAACTCAGGATGTTTTAATAAATATACAGCATGAATCGCAAGTATTAATTCATATTGCTTATTAACTTCAACATTCATATTATTAAACTTTGTAATAATCATACATACTCTCCAGAAATAAAACTCCTAGAAAACTGCTTCTAGGAATTTATTAATACTATTTTTCTTTAGCTACTGCTACTGTCTTAACAGGCTTAGGACTAGGTTTTGCTGCTGGCTTTGGAGGAACAGGTCCATCTACCATTTCATGTAAAGTGGTACCAAGAGTTGCTAAGTTTTGTAATTCACTTGGAACAATAATCTTAGTAGCATTACCATTCGCAACATCTACCATAGCTTCATAACTCTTAAGTTTTAAAACTGCTTCATCCATTCCAACATCTTTAATTAAACGTAGACCTTCAGCGGTAGCTTGTTGAATCTTAACAATAGACTCAGCTTCACCTTCTGCAGATTTAATCTTTGCTTCTTTTTGTGCTTCAGCACGTAAAACTGTACTTTCTTTTTCTCCTTCAGCAATTAAAATTTGACTCTTCTTCTCACCTTCAGCTTTTAGAATCGCTTCACGTCTTTCACGTTCTGCACGCATTTGTTTTTCCATAGCTTCTTGAATATCTCTAGGAGGTAAAATATTCTTTACTTCAACACGATGTACTTTAATACCCCAAGGATCAGTAGCCTCATCTAAAATACTACGCATTTTCGTATTAATAACATCACGACTGGTTAAAGTCTCATCAAGTTCCAAATCACCAATAATATTACGAAGTGTGGTAGCTGTTAAATTCTCAATTGCACTAATTGGATTTTCAACACCATACGTATATAGTTTAGGATCCGTAATTTGATAGTAAACAACCGTATCAATTTGCATTGTAACATTATCCTTAGTAATAACAGGTTGTGGTGCAAAGTCTTTAACATTTTCCTTTAAACTAACAACATTCGCAACTCTCTCAACAATAGGAATAACATAATGAAGTCCTGTTTGCATTGTTCTGTGATAAGTACCCAAACGTTCAATAACATATGCTTTAGATTGAGATACAATCTTAATACCACCAACAATAACTAATAAAATGATGATAAAAATAACAAGTACTAAAATTCCAAATTCCATTATTTTTCACTCTCCTTCTTTACAACAATC
>CAJLUG010000045.1 GCA_905209745.1 uncultured Mycoplasma sp. | reverse complement strand
TACTCCTTTCTGTTTACCACCATAAAGAAACAGTTGATGGAAGTGAAGACATTCCTACTACTTTGTAAGTGTCTTCTTCTGGTACTAAGTAGAATGAATAATAGTTATAAGTATCATCACTTTCTACTTCTCCAGTTTCTTTATCTGTTTGTTTCCAATTATATTCTAATCTTATGCGAACATTTAATTCATAATCACTTGTAAATCCGATAGAAGAAATACTAATATCTTCTATATTAAACTCTGTTAAAGAATCATAATAATCTCTTCCTAGGTTTTCTTTATAATCTTCATATTCATCTTTAAAGTCTTCTAAATAGTCTGAACTTTCATCATTTGCATAGTTTTGTTTGATATCTTCAAATGTTTTATTATCTATTAATCCTTTCATTGTAGCACTTAAGGTATTATTGATTGTTTCTGTTAACTTTTCTTTGGCTGCTTTTGTAAAGTCTTCTTCTAAGACGTTTAAACTATATCTATTTGTATAACTAGATGGAACAATATCTTTTTTAATTTCTAAATCCCCAGGTAAGATAAATTCTGTTTCTGTTTTTGTTGTTAATACTTGTGGTAAAACGTAAGTTTCTGTATAATCTTCTTCGTCGTTTTTATCTAAATACTTATCAGTTACTTCTACTCCTGCAAAGGTAACTTTTGTATCTTTTGGTACTTCTAATTCAAAGTCAGTTACTGTTTCAATTCCTAATAATTCATCATCTGTAATGGTCCACTTAGGAAAGAATAAAAATTGTTTTTCTTTTTCTTTTGTAAGTCTTATTTCAATTGATGCATCACTTGTTGTTGTTCCTAGTTTTACGGCTGCATTTATTGTTACTACAGCTGTTAGGCCACCATTTTCATATGTTGTTCTACCTACAGTAAAATTACTAATACTACTTGCATCTTCTAATAAATCTTTTACGGCATTCGTATATGCCTTTTCATTAATAAATGTTGTATCTCCTGAAAAGTTTGCATAATCATATAAAGCACTATAATCTTTTTTATTGATTGCTTCAATATAATTTTCAACAACCTTTTGTGGAGAAGACATAGATGATAATACTTGATATCCTATAAAAAGTGCTACTACTACCACTACAATTGCACTGATTAGTATTATCTGTTTTTTTGATAATTTCTTTCTGCTTTCTTTTTTCTTTTTTGGTGCTTTGGTCACTTGTGTTTTTTCTTCTTCAATCGGTTCTAATTTAGCACCGCATTCTTCACAAAATGCCGCATTCTTTTTATTTTTCGCACCACACTCACTGCAAAACATCTTTTTACACTCCTTCTTTTTATTTTATGATTTGTTCTTTTTTATAGAACTATTTTTACCTCTTTTTTTACTCCTTTTACACACCTCCTAAATTCAGTACACTCTACTACGAATGTTCTTATGTTTATCATATCAGAAAATTTGATAAATATCAAAAAAAAAAGACGAATTATTTTATAATTTCGTCTTTAGTTTTTGTAATATTTTGTTTTCTTTTCTCGATACTTGAACTTGACTTATTCCTAAAGCTTTACTTGTTTCTTGTTGACTCATATCATTATAGTACCTTGCATAGATTAATTGTTGTTCTTCTTTTGGTAATTTGGTAATAGCATCTTTTAAATCTAAAATATCTTCTTCCATGGCTTTTTCTTTTTTGCCAATATTATTATATAAGTCGTCTTTTTCGTCTTCATATTTATAATCGAGACTTTCTATTTGGTCGGTTGCTAGTATTGCTTCTTCTATTTTTTCTTCTGGTATTTCTAAAAATAGGGATAACTCTAATGTTGTTGGTTCTCTTTTTAGTCTTTGACTAATGACTTCTTTGGCATTATTAATACTTTTTCTTAGCTTTAATAAATCTTTACTTACTTTCATAGGGTTGGAAGAAGTGATATAGTTATTTATTTCTCCTAATATATAATAATAGGCATATGTTGAAAACTTGGTTTCTTTATTTTCTTTATAATTCTTTTTGGCTTTCATTAAAGCTATCATACACACTTGGTATAAATCTTCTTGATCAAAATTTTTGTATTTACTAATCATTTTATATATTAAGTTTTCATATTCCAATATGTTGTCCATAATCTCTCCTTTATATACTGATATATTGAAATACTTCTTTTTCTTCTTTTAGATAAAATAATCTATCTTTTCTACTTCCTAATTTTTTCTTTAACTTTTCTCCTATTCCACAGATTCCTACACTACCACAGCTTAAAAATATTTCTGTTAATTTATTTTGTAAAATATTAATTAAATTTATATCTACAGAATTTACTTCTTCTAAATTAAATACATATACTAATATTCCTTGGCTATACAATAAATAATTGATGATGTCATCTACTTTATAAAAGTTATTTTTATCTATTGTTCCTTCTATTCTTATAAACATCACTCCTCTACTAACTTGGGTAGTTAATTCTAACATTTGATCACCTTCTCTTGCACTATAACGCAGGTTTTTATAAATTGCTAGCGATTCGACAAAAGATTACAAAAGATGTCAAAAAAAGTACAGTTTGCTAACTGTACTATGTTTCTTTTAGTTTTCCAATGACTGGAATAAATCTTTCTATAAACTGATATTCATCACGGTCTTTGATATATAAAAATCCTAAAACTGAGAAGACAACTGCTCCTATAAAGTTTACAAATAAATCTTTCATAGTATCAATGATACCAATATCAAGATAACCTCCTTCTATTGTTGTGATTTTACTATTATTACTATATATTTTGGTTTTCTTAATATTATCGATAATGACTGGTTCATTTTTATTTTCTTTGTTCAGTTCTACTGAAGAAATTTTAGTTACAATTCGGTCTTTTTGAGAATCTTTATCTAGATATCTATCTACTGCAAATTCTCCAAATTCCCATAGGACTCCAATTGTCATAGAAAAACAAAAGGCTACTAGGGATACAAAAATAGGAGTCATTTTGATATGGAAGCGTTCATTTCTATTTAAAATATCAATTAATGAAAATCCTATTGCGGCTGCTAGAAAACCATTTAGGGTATGTAACATGGTATCCCAATGTTTAAAGATTCCATAAAAGTTTTGGATTTCTCCTAGTATTTCTGCAGAAAAGATAAATAGATAGACTATGATTTCTAGTGTTGTTGGTAATTTTACTTTAAATGTACGGGACGCAATGGTTGGAACAGTAAATAAGATTAGGGTTACAAAGCACATAAATACATTGTTCCAGTTTCCTTTTAGGGATTGCTCTACCATACATAAAATGACTAAAAATCTTAGAATTAGGTATACTGCGATAATTTTTCTATTTTCTTTTTTGTTGTGATATGGATTTAATTGTTTCATTGTTACTCCTTGTTTTGAAATAATTTTTTCTCATTTGTTTTTGGTATTAACATTTTAAATTCTTGGCGTACTGTAAAATTAAATTTGCTAGCTGTAGAAGGATATTCTTCTCCATCAATACACCAAGAAGTTTTTCTTTTATTTAAAAACTCTATTTCGAAATTATTAGTTTGGTAATAAGTAATTCCTGGTACTTCTTTTACATCTTTCATGGTTACTTGAACTAATATACGTAAAATATCCGCTTTGGTTTTAGGGTTGGCTAGTGCTACTTCAAACATTTTATCATCCATTTTTACATCATAATAGATGTCATCTACTCCCGCAACACGAGAAGAGTTTGTGATAAAGAAGAAGGAATATTCACCTTCATGCTCTTTTCCATTTACTTTGTATTTTACATTATAACGATGAATTTTATTTCTTAATTGTCTTAGTCCATATAAGATGTAGGCAATTTTTCCATATTTTTTCTTTAGATTTCTTGGGGTATTATAAGCCATATCAATATAGTCTCCAAGACAGGCTACATAGACAAATGGGGTATCATTAATAAAACATACGTCTACTTTTTTTCTTACTCCATGTAGTAGAAGTTCTAAGTCTTTTTTATAATTTTTAGTATATCCATACATGTTCGCTACATCGTTTGTGGTACCCATCGGAAGATTGGCTAATGTTAGTTTGTTTTCTCTTTCTAGGTTTCCTGTTACTACTTCGTTTAGAGTACCATCTCCTCCAGCACAAATTACTAGATCAACATCATCTTCTAAATTTTTCACAATGCTTGTAGCATCTTTCTTGGCTTTTGTGTATTTAATTTCTGCATCATAGCCATGTTTTCTTAATATATCATAGAATTCTTTAGTGCTATCTAAGCTTTTTACTTTTCCACTTTCGGGATTCATAATAATGATACATTTTTTCATATTCGTCTCTCCTTGATAGAGACATTATAACATAAAATTATTATATAAGTAAAATAAAGAAGCTCTGTTAATTTATATAGTAACATTTGTTTTTTTACTAGGAATTTTCATACAAGTATGTTATAATATTCGATGTTATATCCCTATATGGGAGTTGTAGGAGGTTTGGTTATGTATTTTATATGTGTCTTTTTACCTGCCTTATTTTCTATTGTTATATCAGAGAAAATTAATAATAGAAAAATGACAGGAAAAGAACTAGTTATTAATTATGGATGTTATACTTTTTTGATTACGATGCTAGTAAATACTTTATTTAGTATTTTTTGTAGTCAAGAATGGACTTATTCTAACGAGATATTTACTTATAATTTTGCTACTAAATATCTTTGGATTAGTTTCATTATTTCGGTGTTATTACCATATATTTATAAAGTAATTACGAAAGTATTCTCTATTAATGTTGAAGTAAAGGAAAGAAGTAAAGATGAGAAAAAAGAAGAGTCAAAAAGAAAAGTTAGAAGCAAGAAAAAGACGAAAAAAAATAGTAAAAAGAGTCGTTAAAGTCTTTTTACTTGTCCTTTATTGTTTTTTATTCTTCCTATCTTTTGCACTCATTTCTAGTACGAATTGGACGTTAGATAATTATGGATTTGATTCTTTTAATCAAATATTATATACCATTACTAGTCCAGTTACTTCTGCTAGTAGTGATCTTATATGGGATTTTATTTTAGAGAATATTTTTATACCTTTGGGTATTGTTTTATGTTTTGTAATAGCAATCCTAATTATTCGTTATTTATTTAGACATTCTAGTATTTACTTTAATATGAAATTAGGTAAAAAAGATGTTTTGATTTTACTTAGAAATAATTGGTTTTTTAAAACTATTTATGTACTTATTCCTATTCTATTATTAGGATATTCTATTTATTATTCTATGGATAAGTTATATATATTTGATTATATTAAGTCTAGTAGCGAAACGTCTGACTTTATTGAACTTGAGTATGTAGATCCAAAAGATGTAGATATAAAGTTTCCTAATAAGAAGAAAAATTTGATTTATATTTATTTGGAGTCTATGGAGACTACTTATATGAATAAGAAAAATGGTGGTGCTTATACTACTAACTATATTCCAGAGTTAACTGATCTTGCAAAAGAAAATTTAAACTTTTCTTATACTGATAATTTAGGAGGACCTACCAATTATTATGGAGCTACTTGGACAATGGGAGGAATTGTTGCGGCAACTGCTGGTATTCCTATTAAAAGTACTATACATCCTAACACCAAAGAATTTTATCAAAATGGTGTTGTGAGCGGTGCCTACTCTTTGGGAGATATCTTAGAAGAAAATGGCTATCATAACTATATGATGGTAGGATCGGATATTGAGTTTGGTGGAAGAGAGACTTATTTAACTAGTCATGGTGATTATACTTTATATGATTATTATACTGCGATTGATGAAGAAGTTATCGATGAAGATTACTATGTCTGGTGGGGAATGGAAGATGATATTTTATTCGACTGGGCAAAAGAAAAATTAACAGAAATATCTAAAAAAGATGAGCCTTTTAACTTTACTATGTTAACGGTTGATACCCATGCTAATGAAGGATATGTTAGTGATTTTTGTGAAGATAAGTATGATGATTCTTATTTAAATGCTATTAGTTGTTCTAGTATGCAAGTAGCTGAGTTTGTGGATTGGATTCAAAAACAAGATTTTTATGAAGATACGACTGTTATCTTATCAGGAGATCATTTAAGTATGAATAATACTATTTTTAATGAAATACCTAATGGTTACTTTAGAAGTCTATATAATGTATTTTTAAATTCTTCCGTAGATACTGATTGTAATAAAAATCGTACTTTTTCTACTTTTGATTTCTTTCCTACTACTCTTGCAAGTTTGGGAGCAGAAATCGATGGTGAAAGATTAGGTCTTGGTACTAATTTATTTAGTTGTAAAAAAACACTAGGTGAAATATATGGAAATCAATATATTAATGATAATTTAAATAAAACATCTTCATTTTATGATGATTATTTACTAAATCAGAAATCATAAAATATATTAATTATCTTTTATTACAAAAATACCACACCAATTGGTGTGATATTTTTTTATTTATTTAGTTGTATATAAAATACTCATATCTACATAGCCACTAATTCCTTGAAGAGTTGCGGTTGATGTATATTGCCACATTTTATAACTACCAGTATAGGCGCATGTTGGATTATATTCTGCAATCCAAGTAATATAAGATCTAATATATGCTGTATTTAGTTCATTATCAGCATAGCTTCTATAAGTATATACATTAGCATTTGGTAGTACGGACATAAATCCTTGTACGACTTGGGTATATTCTGTTGGTCCCATATTCTCAGTCATGCTGTTACTTTCTAAATCTAGATAAATTCCTAATGTTGGATTCATTGAATACTTATTAATTACATTCTTTGTAAATTGTGCATATAATACACCTTCGTTATAGTTTTCTGCATAACTATAAATATAGATACCATATGGAATATTATATTTTTTTACTTCGGCAATATTTCTTGCTAGTTGAACATCTTCTGTTTCACAGCCTGCTGCTATTCTTAGTATGACTCCATAAATACCTGATGCAGCAACTTTGTCCCATTCAATTATTCCTTGGTGTGCAGACACATCAATTACTTTTAAATTTTCAGTTCCTAAATAGATTCCGGTTGGTCCAAAGTAGTAGGTAAAATCTCCTATTACATATCCTCCACCAGTCACTAAATTTCCTTTGACATCATAATAATATTTATTGCCATCTTCTCTTGTTTCCCAGCGAGCTTCTAGGTAGGAACTACCTACACTATTACCAATGTTTTCTGGAGCTGGATCTCCTTTTTTTACTAATTGGATTGCGATTGCTTCAATTCTTTTTCCACCGCCAGTTGTCCCAGCAGGAGCATCATTAGATGCCCATGTCATCCAGCCAACGTCGGCAACATGAACACGGTAATAAACATCATACTCTTCAGCTAGTTTTCCTGTTAATTTTATTTTAATGGCTTCTATTCTTCCACCTATTCTTCCTGATGCACTTCCATCAGAAGAGTAATTCTGCCAACCGGCTCCTGAAATATGTGTACTATATTCTATTGATCCTGTAATTATTTTTTTGTTAACAGA
>CAJLUG010000044.1 GCA_905209745.1 uncultured Mycoplasma sp. | reverse complement strand
AAAGAGTAGATTTTAGATAAAATATTGAATCATAAAGTAACTTCCTTTATGAAAAAAAGCTACATCAGGTGGTGTAGCTTTTATTTGCCATCTTTTTTCATTACAACAACACTAACATTATGAAAATCAATATGACTAATAATATCCTCTAAAGTCTCTATATTCATATTACGAATAATATCTACTTTATCTGGAATAACTTTTTTATAACGAATCATATCATCATAAATATTATTGACAGTAGAATCAATATAATCAGCCATCTTTACCTCGTTTGCAATCCATACCTTTTTAATTCTTCTAAAACTATCTTCATCAACATAATGAGTAGTTAGTTCATTCTTAATTTCTTTTGCTAACTTTTCTGGTTCATTAGAAGAAGCTAGAATAAGTAACGTTTTATAATCAGTAATACTATCCCAATCCATATAAATACTATTTAATAACTTCTCTTTACGGACACGATCTCTAAATAAAGAAGAAGAACCAAATAGTAACGTAGAAAGCATTGTCAAATATAAATCAACTTCCAAATCACTATACTGAGTTAAGCCCTTCGTTGAAACTTTTAATCCGATACCAACTTTAGGTACTTGAACATTGCCTAGTAAAATGTCTTCTTTTTTACGAACAGACTTCTTTTCCTTAATAGGACTAATAACTGGATATAAAACATTTTCTTTTGCATCTAACTCTTCATGAATGATGCTCATAGCATCATCCATAGGAAAGTTACCAACAATTAAAATAAACATATTATTAGGACTATAAAAGTTATGGTAACACAAATACAAATCTTCTTTCGTAATCTTTCTTATTTCTTCTTCTGTACCCCCTATATCAACACGTCTAGGATGTACATGATAAATATTTTCTCTAAGTCTAGTCTCCAACGCCACATCAGGAATATCGGCATACATCTTTAACTCTTCCGCAATAATTCCCTTTTCCTTCTCTACATTTTGATCTGTATAATAAGGAGCATTTACAAAATGTAACAAATATCTTAAATTATCTAAAAAGTTCTTTGTTCCATAACAAACATACTGTGTACTCTGATAAGAAGTAGAAGCATTAGAGCCTGTACCTGTTTTAGAAAAATAAGCAAACGGATCTTCTCCTGACTCCTGTTCAAACATCTTATGCTCTAAAAAGTGTGCAATCCCTAAAGGAACATTTACTTCTTCTTGACCATTAGGTGTAAAAGAAGTAATCTCTGAACCAAACCTAGTTGCATAGCTAATAAAATAATTACTCTTATCTGGAAATGGTACAAAAATAATATCTAATCCATTTTCTAACGTCTCCGTATAAGCACATAAATCTAAACCCTTTAAATTAATTTTCTTCATGAGCCACCCCTTCCAAGAAGAACACCGTATCCATCTTTACTTTCTTTGCTACTTTGATAATATCATTCTTAGTAACCTCTTGAATCTTACGACGTTTTTCTTCAATCGTATCAGTACCAATTAATTCCATCATATAGTAATTATCAATAATCTGATTAGGACTATCCTCTATCTCATCTAAAGCCGTACAAAAATACTCTTTCGCCACATTAATATCATTATCACTAAACTTACCTTTTCTAAGATCTACTAAAATCTTATCAATTAACTCTAACGTTTTATTATAATTTTCTCTATCAATACCAGCACGAATTAAAATTAAACGATCTAGTTTATTTGGAACTGAATGAATAGCGTAACATAAAGAATATTTTTCTCTAACTTCTTGGAATAGTTTAGAGTCTCCACTACCACCTAAAATAATATTATATAAAGTTACAACATAATTTCTTTCATAATCAGTTAAATGATGAAGTCTACAACCAATCGCTAACTTAGATTGAGAAGTATTTATTTCTTCACGAGCAAAACGTCTACGACTTCTAGGCTTTACATCACCAAGTAAATATGGAACCGAACTCTTTTTTACAGTTTTAATAGGAATTACTTTACGAATCATTTTAGTTACTTCTCTAAAATCTATATCCCCAATAACAAAAATATCTACTAAATCATCACGAATAACCTTCTCATAATATTGATAAAGACTTCGCCCCGTAATATTTTCTAAATCTTCTAAGTATCCTACCATACGATAAGAAGATACTCTACCTTCATCCATCTCTTCTAAAAGCCTTAATAAACTATAACTTGCTCCATCATCTTTTAATGACTCCAAACTACTTTTGGCAGTCGTTTTAACAATATCTAATTTTTCTTGATTAAACTCTCCTTTAGAAACATCTGGATGAAAGACGATTTCTCCTAAAAAATCTAATGCTTGCTGGAAGTTACCAGATTCAGTATATTTATCATGTAAAACTGATAAATAAATATCCAAATTATTATAATTTCCTAATCTAGAATTATAAGTTTGTATATCTGCTGCATATAAATCTTGCGCAGCAATCGTTAAATCTCTTTTACTAGGATACTTTTTACTAGATTGTAAAAACATATCACATAATATATTACGTAATGTAATCTCTTCTTTAATAACCGGACTATGAAAAGCAATACGAACAGTAATAGTTTTAAATTTATCTGTCTTAATTAAATGTAAGTTATATGCTCCTAAATCTTTTTTTACATATTCCATAACTTTCCCTCCTCTATATTTATTATAAACAAGAATCTAGTGCCAACTCTATCATTTGATTTAAAGACTCTTCTCTTTCTTTACTAGAAAGACTTCTTTTATCATATAAAGAGTCAACAACACTCATTAAACAACTTGCCTCTTTTCCTAACTTTTTCGCAACATAAAATAATCCAAATGCTTCCATTTCTACTGATAAAAAGTCATCATCTGGAAAGTTAGATCGAAACTCATTGATATCATCTGCATACAAATCAAACACATCACTAGTAATAGTTTTACCAACTTTAAGTGAAATATTCTCTTTATCCGCTGTTCTAATAATCTTTTCATTAAGTGATGAACTAGACTCGATATAATCAACATCATTACCATCAAGTAACAAATCAAAATAACTCTTACAATAAGACCCAGTAGATAAAACAACATCTAATATTTTTACATCAGGATGAAAAGAACCAGAAGTACCAATTCTAATAATCTTTTCTACATTATAAAACTTAAATAATTCATAAGCATAAATACCAATACTAGGTATTCCCATACCAGATGCAAAAACAGTAATTCTCTTACCTTGATAATATCCAGTATAAGCTAACATATTTCTAACACTATTTACTAATTTAAAATCTTCTAAATAATGCTCTGCAATATACTTAGCTCGTAATGGATCTCCAGGCATTAATACAACTTCTGCAATATCTTCTATTTTACTTTCTATATGTGGCGTAGCCATAAAACATACCTTCTTTCTATACTAATTATTATATCAACGATAAGAAAAAGAAAAAAGAGTAAATAAACTTTATTTACTACTTTTAAATTCTTGATACCAAGACTCTATACTACTTTTTGCTTCTTCTTTTGTATTATGAAAACTCGTTTTTACTTTATCTTTAATATTTTCTAAGGCTTGATAATTTTCTTCTCCTAGATAATTTTTAATTTTATCTAGTCCTGATAAATAAACATCATGGACAAAGTCCCCCGCAACTTGATATTTAGAAGAAAGTTCTTCTCTCCATCCTGGAACAATTTGATCAACCATTTCTCCTAAAGACTCCAAATTATCCATAGTTACTTCTTTTCCTTCTTCTGTCAACTCATCAAAAGTAACTCCTTTAATTTCTTTATCATAAAACAAGAAATCAACACCACTAACAAATACATCTTTTGCTTTATCTTTAACTTCTTCTAACTTATTTTGATCAATTAACTCTTCTATATTTTGAACATCACTACTAAAATAATCAAAATTTTCTTCTTGTTCTTCTATTACTTTTTCTTCTGTCTTTTCTTCTGTTTTTTCTTCTTTAACAGTACTTTTTTCATCTACTACAGTCCCAGTCTGACAACCAGAAAGACTAAGTACTACACCAGCACTAAGAAGTAATTCAATAAGTTTAGGAGAAACTTTTAAATTTTTCATAAACATCACCTGCTATCTATATTATAAACCAAATTTAGAAAAAAAGAAGAAAAAGAATTACTCTTCTCCTTCATTTTGATCTAATTGTATCAATACTTCTCTAGGTTTAGATCCATTTGGAGGTCCTATAATACCACGTTCTTCTAGTAAATCAATAAGTCTTGCTGCTCGATTATAACCTAGTTTAAAGCGACGTTGTAGAAGGGATGCACTAGCTTTTTGATTTTCAATAACAAACTCTACAATTTCATTATATAGTGGATCTTCATCATTCGCAGCATCTCCTATTTCAGTACCAGTTGCACTACTAACATTATGATCAACACTATCTAAATTCATTAACGACTCATCATACTGTGCTTTTTGTTGTTCTACAGTAAAGTCAATAATTTTCTTAATTTCATCATCGGTAATAAAAGATCCTTGAATACGTGTAGGAGAATTAACACCAATTGGTAAGAATAACATATCTCCTTTTCCAAGTAATTTTTCTGCTCCTGTTTGATCTAAAATAGTACGTGAATCAATTCCAGAACCAACGGCAAAAGAAATTCTTGATGGAATATTTGCTTTAATAAGACCTGTAATAACATCTGTAGATGGTCTTTGTGTCGCAACAATCAAATGAATTCCTGCAGCACGTGCTTTTTGTGTAATTCTAAGAATAGAATCTTCTACTTCTTTTGCTGCTACCATCATCAAGTCAGCTAACTCATCGATAATAACAACAATATAAGGAAGTCTTGTCTTTTGTTCATCAGGATTTGTATGTTCTTTATTCCATTTATCAATATAATTATTATATGTTTCTATATTTTTAGTCTTCGTTTCACTAAATACTTCATAACGTCTTTCCATTTCCGCAACCATTTTACCTAAAGCAACTGCAGCTTTCTTTGGATCACTAACAACAGGACACATCAAATGTGGCACCCCATTATAAACAGAAAGTTCTACTACTTTTGGATCTACCATAACAAGTTTAACTTCATCTGGACGAGCTCTCATCAATATAGAACAAATAATTCCATTAATACAAACAGACTTACCACTACCTGTAGTACCTGCAACAAGTAAGTGAGGCATTTTATTAATCTCACAAACACCAATATCTCCCATAATACTCTTACCTAGAGGTACCATAAGTTTTTTATCCAGAGCATTCATCATCTGTTTACTACTAATAATTTCATAAAAACTTACAGGAGTCGCAACATCATTAGCAAACTCAATACCTACAGTATTCTTACCAGGAATAGGTGCTTCTATTCTGACATCTTTTTTAGCAAGTGCAAGAGCAATCTCTCTATTGATACTAGTAATTTTATTTACTCTAGTACCACTGGCAATCTCAAGCTCATATTGAGCAACAGTAGGACCAATATGTACTTCTACAACTTTACCAACAATTTTAAAATCTTTTAATACTCTCTCTAATATCTCAATATTCTTCTCAATCGCAGCCCCATCAGTTTCTTTTTGTTTCTTCTTAGGTTGATTTAATAAACTAAGTGGTGGTAATTGATAAGTAGATTTTTTAACTGGACTAGAAATAGTAGTATCTACTTTTTCTTGACTAACATTACTATCTTTTACAGGAACTTTTGTAAGTTCATCAATACTACTAATTTTAATATGTTTATTATCCTCTTCTTCCTCTTCCCCATCACTAATAACAACACTTTCTCTTTCTTTTTTATTCTTCTTATTTTCTTTTCTTACTCTATACTTTTCTTGTTCCTTCTTTACTTTATCTTCAACAAATCCTAAAATAGAAAATCCAGTAAATAAACAGAATCCCGTGATCATAAGTACCCAAGAAACAATCTGCATACCAGTATAGGAGAATAACTTATCAAAAAGTATCGCAAAAATACCCCCAATAATACCTCCCCCAACAGCATACCAATCTTCTAATATTCCAGTATTCATAATACCATTAAAAGAAGCCACTAACTGATCTATAGTAGTCTTAAAAATCATCGTTACATTACCATCATTCTGAAAAACAAAATCTTGATGCATAACAATTAAAAACCCAATAACAAATATATATATACCTATTAATTTAGTAGAGAAAAAGTCTGGCCATTCTCTCTTTACTAATAAATAAGCACCAACGATAAAGAAAACAACCAAAAGTACCATATAAATAGAACCAACCAAAAATAATGCAAAAGATGCAATCATTCTTCCAGCAGGTCCATATTTACCAATACCTAAAATAGAAGCAAGTAACAAAAGTAGTCCATATACTTCTAATTTATACTGAAAACCTTTTTTCGTTTGACGTTTTTTCTTCTTCTTTGCCATAACATTACTCCTATCTATCCTCTAACTTATTATACTACAAAAACGATTAGGAACAAAAGACTTTTAAAAAAATATACAAAAACTAGACAAAAAAGGAAGATTTATTTCTAAATCCTCCTAGGCACCGGCGATGGTGACGGTTCCAGTTTTACCTTCATCAATTAGTCTTGACTCTATCCACGTCTTCGCAGTTTCATCTTTTACAATGATAGTAATACCATTTGTAACATTATAAAACATAGATGAATAACTCATCGCATTAAAATTGGCAATATGCATATTGAGATTTGTTAAATCTCTACAATTAAAAAACATCTGACTCATATCCGTTACTTGACTCGTATCAAAACTACTTAAATCTAAACTCGTAAGACTAGCGCAATGCATAAACATATCACTCATATCTGTCACTTTACTCGTATTAAAACTACTAAGATTAAGATAATATAAATATGTACTCTGTGCAAACATCCCATGCATATTAGTAACATTTGAAGTATCAAAATTACTTAAATCCAGTGAATTACAAACAAATAAATTAGCAAACATCCAATACATATTTGTTACTTGTGAAGTATCTAAATATGTTAAATCCATACTAGTAAGATTGTGAAAATTAGAAAATAAACTAGTAGAATTACTAGGAGCAATAATCTTTTTTTCTCCACCAATAGTTACTTTATAATTTCCTGATTCATCACTTTCTGCATAAACGATTACACTCCCATCACCAATTTCGCTAACATCATGACTTTCATATACATCAAAAGGAATAGATACATTATCTTTCGTTACAATACTGATAACTTCATCTTTATCAAAAGAAAAGGAATCAAACCATGTACGTTTAATAACAGGATCAGGTTCCACATAAACAGTACCATTCATTGATTTTGTTATTTCTACTTTACTCCATTTAGCTTTAATTTCTACATTCTTTTCTGGCATCATAAAGTAGTCATTATTGATTTTTTCTACATCTTTCGTTACGATTTCCCATCCCTTAAACTCATACCCTTCACATACTGGAACAGTATCTGATATTTCTACTGTACTAAATACTGAATGCTGCTTACTGCCAGGTACATTACTGACACTACATCCTTCTGGGACATTCCCATCATAAATTACTGTATATTTTGCTGAAAGTATAGGACTATCAGTAGTAG
>CAJLUG010000043.1 GCA_905209745.1 uncultured Mycoplasma sp. | reverse complement strand
ACTAAATGAAGAGCCTCTAATAAATTTAAAATATTTAGTAGAAAATAGTACAGAATATTATTATATAGATGGAGTATCACAAACCTATATCAATAATGGTAATAATAACTACTTTGAATCATTAAATTCTGAAACTTCTATCAATGATAATACAAAATATCTAATTGAAAAAGTAGGAGAATCTCTTGCAAGTCATATAGAAGATAGTTACTTATCGTCTAGTTATGAAAGTGATTATAAGAAAATAACAATTACTTTAACAGAAGATGACTTAGTAACAGTAGTAAATAACGTCTTAAGTGATTTGAAAAAAGATTCTAAGGCCAGTAAAATTTTATCTGGATATAATGAAAGCTTTAATGATTTTGAAATCAACAAAGATACGATATCAGGACTAGGAACAGTAGAATTTAATATCTATATTGATAAAGTATTAGGAACAGTCAAAAAATATGATATGAATCTAGAAGAAAGTAAGATCGAGTTATCTTATGATGATAGTACAGACCAAAAAGAATTAGAATTAATAGCAAATAACGAATCTGTAGGAAAAGTACAGTTTTCAACAAACGATGGTAATATCACTTTAAATATTGTAGATGATTCTAATAACGTAGTAGGTACCATATCAACAACCAAAACAAGTACCAACTATGATATAATCATGAATTTAACTCTAGATACAACAATTATTGATATAAACTACAACAATCAAATTACAAATCTAAAAAAGAATACATCTTATGATAGTACAACCAATATTGCAATCAATATATCATCAAATAATACAACACTAATTAATGGAACAATAAATATTACATCAAATATAACAAACGATACAAGAATTGAAGAAGATACATCCACATCAGTTTTAGCAAGCACCTTACCAGCACCAAAAGAACAATTGCTAACAGAGAAGATGACAACAGTATTTACTAGGTTAATGAGTTAGGAGAAAGTATGAACGAAGCAATAAAAGAAGCGAAAATAGGAATAAAAAATAAAGAAGGAGGTCCTTTCGGAGCTATCATCATAGATAAAGAAAATCATATTATCGCAACGAGTCATAACACCGTCTTAAAGGACCAAGATCCAACAGCTCATGCAGAAATAAATGCAATAAGAGAAGCCTGTAAAAAATTAAACACCATAGACTTATCAGAGTATACCTTAATTAGTACTTGTGAACCATGCCCAATGTGTCTATCAGCAATTATTTGGTCCAATATAAAGAGAGTATATTTTGGAGCTAATAGACATGATGCCGAAAAAGTTGGTTTTAAAGATAATGCAATATATGAATATCTAAAAGGACAAAACCAACTACTAAAAATAGTAGATACAAAAGATAAAGCATGTATAGAATTATTGCAAGAATATGATGGAAAGATGTATTAGGAGGAGTAAAAATGAGCAATCAAAAAAAGACAAAACAAAATGTAAAAAATAGTGACCAAAAAAAGAAAATGGATAAAACAAACAAAATATTATTAGTAATATTCTTAGTACTATGTGTTGTAGTATTTGTTCTCGCAACCATTATGATTACAAGAAGTGCAGATCAAAGGAATAATAAGTATGATATCGAAGTGCCACTAACTGAAAACGATTTAGAAGATGGTGTAGATATTGATATTAGTATGGATGGTGTTAAAAAGAATGAAAGTAAAGAATATCGTATTAGAGTAGTAAATTATACAGATGATGAAGTAAATACAAATACATTAAACTATCAAATTACGGTATCTCAAAAAGAAAAAAGTAACATTGATATAGAATTATATAGTAGTAATTCAAATACTGAATTATTAGATGGAAAAGATAATATTAAAGGTTTAGTACTAGATAAAGACAATAAAATATCTACAACGTATACTCTAAAATTAACTCAAAAAAATGAAGAAACAAAAGATGAGTATGTAAGTGTAAACTTTAAAGATGATAACAAAGATGAAAATAAAAGTGATAAATAGGAGGAACTATGACTGAGGTAAATAATCTTGGAACAATTACCATTTTAAAAGATGGAAAAGAAGTAGAATGTGATATATTATTTACATTTAGAAATGATAACTTTAAAAAGCAATATGTTGGATATACCGATCATTCTATCGACGCTAATGGTAGAAAAACAATTTATGTAAATGCTTATGATCCTAACCAAGGATTTGGTAACTTAGAAGATATAACAAATCAAGAAGAATTAAAAATGATTCAAAAGGTTTTGGAAAAACTAGCAAATAGTATATAATAATATTGGTGGTGAAACTATGAATACAAATATAGAAGAGCTAAATACAAGAATAAATGAAATTGAAAAAATGATAAGTAATATTAAAACCATGGATAATTCTGCCGCAGATGCCATAGGTACTACAAATGCTGATTTAGTAGCTTATCAAAATGAATTAGTAAATTTAAAACAAGAAAGAGATAAATTAGTAAAAGAAGAATACCAAAAATTAAGTAATCGTCTAACCGAAATCATTGATGAAAGAAATCGTCTTGATGAAGAAATGGAAATGATTGAATCTAGAATCAATGTGTTAAATAATTTATCTAGTGAACCTGAAAAAGATAAAAAAGAAAACATCTCTAAAGAAGATAGTGTTTATAACTTAGATGAAAAAGGACAAATTACTTATTTTAAAGGTACGATGATTCCAAAACCAAGAAACAGAAAAACTTATGAATATATTGATTTCTTAACAGAATATTATAGGGAACTTGAAAGAAAAGGTTTATTTAATCATAGATTAAAAATAGAGACGAAAGAAGTACCTAAAAAAGAAACCAAAGAAGTTCCAATGATAGAGACAAAAAAAGAAACAAAATATGAAGTAGGTCCTCATCTAAAACCAATTGCCGTAGCAAACAAAGTAAAACCGAAAGAGGCTACTACAGCTCCTACTTCTGAGACTAAAAAAGAAGAATCTAAAATAAATAACGAACCAAAAAAAGAAAAAGATTCTGAGAAAGTAATACTTACTAAGAAATTTAAAGATGAACTAAAAAATAAAGCAACAAAGTTTAAAATCAATACCAAACGACCACGTATTCTAAAAGTAGTGTTAGATAACGTAAAAGATATTTGGCATACAGTGCTAAGTATTAATTGGAAAGAAGAATTATCAATCGTAAAAGATACCTATAATACAATTAAAGCATTAAGAAAAAGAGATGAACTATTAAATACTTATCATAAGTATGAGTCTCAATATGCGAAAACCGGTTTTCCAACGAACTTTACAGAATTTATGAAAGAAGAAGTAAAGAAAATAAGAGAAAAAGAAAGAAAAGCAGAAAAAGAAGTAGATAGGATGGAAAAAGAACCTAGCACAGAACCAACACCATCCATGGCAAAATAAGAACTTGTTTCTTATTTTTTTTCTTTTATGATATAATTTTGTTAGAAAAGAGGAACAAAGATGAAATTAATACATAATATAAAAGAAGCAAAATATATTACTCATGCTGGCACTATGCATGCAGATGAAGTATTCGCAACAGCTTTCCTAGATTTATATAATAAAGATATTGAAGTAATGAGAGTAAGTGAAGTAGAAAAAGCAAAAATAAGAAAAGATGCAATTGTCTATGATATAGGAAGGGGCCAGTTTGACCATCATCAAGAAGATGCGAAAGTAAGAGAAAATGGTATCAAATATTCATCTCTTGGTCTATTATTTGAAGAGTTTGGAAAAGACTATTTAAAACAAGAAAAAATAGAAGATATAGATGAAGTATATATAGGAATGGAAAAAGAACTAATAGAAGCAATTGATGCGATTGATAATGGCGTATTCCCAGAGATTGTTGCACCATATAAAGTAAAGACAATTAGTGATATCATAAAACTATTTAATCCAAGTTTTGGTAGTAATGAAAAAGAAGAAGAACAATTTATAAAAGCAGTAGAAGTAGCGAAACAAATATGGCAAGAGACTCTATATAGTGTAATTGGAAAAGTAAAAGCTAAAAAGATTGTTTTAGAAAAAATAAAAAATGAAAAGAAAGATTACTTAGAACTAGAAGAATACTTACCATATGAAGAAACTCTTTTAAAAACAGAAGAAGGAGATCACTTATTATTTGTGATGTATCCATCCAATAGAGGAGGATATGGTATTAAAACAATAAAAAAATCATTAGAAGATAAAACGGACCGTATGCTTTTCCCAGAATCTTGGGCAGGATTAGAAAATAAAGAATTAGAAAAAGTATCTAATATAAAAGATATTTCTTTCTGTCATAGTGGCAGATTCTTAGTAACTTGTAAAACCAAAGAAGCAGCATATCAAGTATTAGATCAATTACTGTCAACCAAGAAAGAAAAATAATAACAAATTACTTTTTCATGATATACTAAAAGAAAGAGTATGGAGTTTATATATATGAAAAAAGTAATGAAGAAAATTTTAATTGTCATAGCGATTCTTTTTGCTATATTTGTAGGTTTAGTAGTTTTTGAAGTAGTAAAACAGCTAAAAGAAGAAAGCACTTTGAAAAAGGAAATAATTAACTATGCAAACAAAGACTTTACAAAAGATGAATTTCCTATTACAGTAACTACAACAGGAGACTGTGCTTATATCGAAGAAGCCATAAAAAAGTACTATAAAGAAATATCAGACAACGTAAAAGAAATTAACTTTTATCTAAATGAAGAAAGACTAAATAGTCTATTATCAATAGAAAGACTAAAAAGTGATCGTCCTAGTTATCAAAAGACCCATGAAGTAATAACCAAAACCAAACAAAAAATAAATTCATCAATGACTGCACTAAAAGAATTATGTACAGAAGAAAAAATAAAAAATTTAATAGATAAAGAAAAGTTTGATGACCCAGAATATTATTATGACTTATATCTTCAATTAATGTACACAGAACAAGATCTAGAAGATTTAAAATATATAAAAGATGAAATGGAAACTCTATCAAAAACCTTAAATGATTCTTTAGATAAATTAGATGAAATGATTACTTTCTTACAAAATCATGATAGCTATGTAGTCTATGAAGAAAATAGTTTCTATTTTACGGATGACCAGTTATTAGCTGAATATAATAATTTAATACTAGAATTACAACAAATCAACGGAACTGAAGAAGTGGGAAATAATAATTTAGAACTATAGAAAGAGGCAACTCTTTCTTTTACTTATTAAAAAAATAAAGGATATATTAAAATTTAAGTTTATATAATATTGTAATATATAATAAGAAATTTCAAACACGATTAAATATGATGTAATTTAATCGTAAATAGAAAGAATGTGAAAATAGAAAGGAAAAGTTCTATTTTTCTAAAAAGCCTCATAAAAACTACTGAGGTGGACTATGTTTTTAAAAACGATTGATACAAGAATTAGAATTTTATTTTTACTATTATTACTTTTATTTGTATTTATTATTTTAAGAGTATTTTATGTTCAGATGATAGATTATGAAAAACTAAATAAATATGCATCGGACTTATGGAGTAGAGATTTACCAATAGAAGCAGATAGGGGACTAATACTAGACCGAGATGGAGAAGTATTAGCCGATAATTTAACAACCACATCTCTAGTATTAATACCAAACCAAATAAAAAACAAAAAGAAAACAACAAAACTTCTAGCTGATATCTTAGGAGTAGAGTATTCTGATATGAAAGAACATGTCTATAAAAAAACATCTATCGAAAGAGTCCATCCCGAAGGAAGAAGATTATCTTACGATGTTGCAGAAAAGATATCTGCTTTAAAGTTAGATGGAGTCTATCTAGTAAAAGAAGCCAAAAGATATTATCCATATGGTAATTTACTATCTCACACACTAGGATATGTAGGAATAGATAATCAAGGTTTATCAGGATTAGAATTACAGTATGATGAATATCTAACTGGAAAACAAGGTGCTATTAAATACTTCTCAGATGCCAAAGGAAACAAACTGAATCTATCAGACATTTACGTAGAACCACAAGATGGAATGAATATTACTTTAACAATCGATATGGATATTCAAAAATCTCTAGAAAGAGAACTAGATAATGTCGTTGATATGTTTTCTCCAGATATGGCTCTAGCAATCGTAATGGATCCTAATAATGGAGAAATACTAGGAATGGCTTCTCGTCCTGATTATGACCCTAATAACTATCAAGATTATAGCGAAGAAATATTAAGTAGGAACTTACCAATCTGGGCATCCTACGAACCAGGATCAACATTCAAAATCATCACAACTGCAGCCTCTGTAGAAGAAAAAGTAGTAGATTTAAATAAAGACCATTTCTATGATTCTGGAAGTGTAAATGTCGATGGCTCCACATTAAGATGTTGGAAAGCAGGAGGTCATGGTGAACAAACCTTCCTCCAAGTATTACAAAATTCCTGTAATCCTGGCTTTGTAAAGATGGGACAATTACTAGGTAAAGAAAGATTATTTAGCTATATCGATAAATTTGGCTTCGGTGAAAAAACAGGAATAGACTTAAACGGAGAAGGAAAAGGAATCATCTTTGACCTAAGTCAAGTAGGAAATGTCGAACTAGCAACGTCTGCTTTCGGTCAAGGAGTAAGTGTTACTCCCATCCAACAAGTAACAGCAGTGTCAGCCGTTGTAAATGGCGGAACACTTTATCAACCATATATTGTAAAAAGTATTTCTGAAAAGGAAACAGGTAGTATTATAGAACAGACCAAAAAGAAAAAAATAAGACAAGTAATTAGTAAAAGAACTTCTCGTATTATGCGTCATGCCCTAGAAAGTGTAGTTGCGAAAGGTGGAGGAAAAAGTGCCTATATAGAAGGATATCGTATTGGTGGAAAAACCGGTACTGCTCAAAAAGTAAAAGACGGAGTTTACTTAGTAGGAAACTACATTATGTCCTTCATGGCAATCGTTCCCTCCAATGACCCTGAAGCAGTACTTTATCTAGCAATCGACAACCCTAAAAATACAGCCTTACTTTCAAGTTATACCACAACACCAATTGCTAGACGTATCTTACTAGATATTATCGATGCTCTAGGAATAGAAAAACAAGAAGATGAAATGGCAAAAGATTTAGAATGGACAGATATTCCAACCCATAAAGTACCAAATGTCATTGGTATGAGTGTAGACGATGCCAAAGAAAAATTAAAAAACTTCACCATCGAATATACCGGCTCCGGAAAAACCGTAAGAGAACAATCTCCAGAACCAGGAGAAAAATTAGAAGAACAAGGAACCGTTAGATTATTATTAGAATAACTTGACAGGAAATTAAAAATTAGTATATATATCTTATGAAAATTGTGATAGACTTAACTTATAAGAATGTAAAATTTTGTCTAAAGAAGTAAAAATTGCATAATAATAGAAGAACTATGATATAATATTGCAAGAGAAATGGAGTGAACAAAATGCTATTATTAACGAAAGCCATCTTTGCGGTAATGATTGGTTTTTTAGGAGCAGCTATTTTAGGTTTAATACTAATTCCCATACTAAGAAGATTGAATTTAGGACAACGTGTTAGTATTTATGTAAGAGATGCTCATAAAGAAAAAGAAGGAACTCCAACGATTGGAGGACT
>CAJLUG010000042.1 GCA_905209745.1 uncultured Mycoplasma sp. | reverse complement strand
ATTGGTATGGAACAAGAAAAAGAATACGGAATTATTAGTGCTTTACAATGGACTGGTCAAAAGACTGTTTCCATTTTTAAACAAATGGCTGTTACTATGTTTTATCTTTTTACGGGGGGTATTAGTATTTCACAGCTTAGTGGACCTGTGGGAATATTTTCTGTTGTTGGTTCTACTGTTAGTGATGGTATAATGAATCTTATTTATTTAACAGCATTTTTAAGTATTAATGTAGGATTTATTAATTTACTTCCATTACCTGCTTTTGATGGAGGACATATTTTATTTATTATTATAGAAAAGATTAAAGGCTCTCCAGTAAAACCTGAAACTGAGAATATGATTCATACTATTGGATTATTCTTGTTGATGATATTAATGGTTGTAATTACATTCCAAGATATATTGAGATTATTTTAAGAGGTGATACTATGAGGTTATCTATTCTTATCTTTTGTTTATTTCTTTCTATTCTTTCTTTTTTGATTGCGTATCATAAAGAAAAAAAATTACAGTTAGAAGAAGTGCGTAATAGAAGAAAGTTAGTAGATGATCCTAGTGTCTTATTTCAGGAGGAAGAAGAAATAGAATTATTATAAGACTAGTGTTAGTCTTTTTTCTTTTTTTGGTATAAAATATAAGTAGGAGGTCGTTATGGTTGTTGGTGTATTAGTAGAAGTAGCTAGTAGTAGTGTCGATAAAATTTTTGATTATTTCGTACCTTCTAATATGGAAAGTAGTATTCGAGTAGGGGTGCGTGTTTTAGTTCCTTTTGGAAGAAGAACGATAGAAGGGTTTGTTTTAGAGATTAAGTCTTCTAGTACTTTGGAGTTAAAAGAAGTTATTGAAGTTATTGATACTGATGTTATTTTAAATCAAGAATTATTAGAACTAGGAAAAGAAGTACAAAAAAATACGTTATCTACTTTAATTAGTGCGTATCAGGTGATGTTACCAAAGGCGTTAAAAGCGAAAGTTGGTAGGAAAATTACGAAGAAGTATGATGTTTATTATCAGTTGTTGGATAAAGAGTATGAAGCAAAAAATCCTAGTCAGAAAAAAATATTAGAATTATTTTTAAATCGGGATGTTATTTTACGTTCTAAGCTAGTCGATATTTCTAAATCATCTTTAGATACTTTAGTTACTAAGGGAGTTTTAGGAGTAATAAAAAAAGAGGTTTATAGAACAAGTTATCAGGTAGGAAAGAAGGAAGTACATACTCTTACTTTAGAACAACAAAAGGTAGTTGATACTGTTTTAGAAGGGGATAGTAGTAAGCCTTATTTACTTTTTGGAGTTACGGGATCTGGTAAGACAGCAGTTTATATGCAGATTATTGAAGAGGCCTTGAGAGAGGGAAAAACAGCGATTATGTTGGTTCCTGAAATTAGTCTTACACCACAGATGATTGAACGGTTTTCTAATCGTTTTCCACATGCTATTGCGGCACTTCATTCGGCATTATCTGATGGAGAGAAGTATGATGAGTGGAGAAGGATTGCAAGAGGAGAAGCGTCTATTGTCATCGGGGCTCGTAGTGCTATTTTTGCACCACTTAAAAATATTGGGGCAATTATTATGGATGAAGAGCATAGTGATTCTTATAAACAAGGGGATAGTAGTCCTAGATATCACGCTAGAGATATTGCGATATGGAGAGGGAAATATCATCAGTGTCCAGTTATTTTAGGAAGTGCTACTCCTTCTTTAGAATCTATGGCTAGGGCAGGAAAAGGAGTCTATCAGTTACTTACTTTAGATAAGCGAGTGAACGGTCGTAATTTACCTAAAGTATCTATTATTGATATGAATTTAGAGTCTAGAAGACAGGGACATTTTAGTAGTTCTTTGATACAAGCGATTCTTAGTCGATTAGAAAACAAAGAACAAGTTATTTTATTTTTAAATCGTCGAGGTTTTTCTACTTTTGTTACTTGTAAGAATTGTTCTCATACGATTAAGTGTCCAAACTGTGATATTACCTTAACTTATCATAAGAGTAATCAGATGTTACGATGTCATTATTGTGGATATGCAACACCTTTACCAAAAGTATGTCCAGAATGTGGAGGGGCTAGTTTATCTGATTTAGGTGTTGGTACGGAAAAGATTGAAGAAGAAGTAAAAAAACTTTTTCCTGTTGCTAGAGTATTACGAATGGATATGGATACGACTAGTAGAAAAGGTAGTCATGAAGAGATGATTCGAGCTTTTCAAAACCATGAATATGATATTTTATTAGGTACTCAGATTGTGGCGAAGGGACTTGATTTTCCACAGGTTACTTTGGTGGGTGTTATTAATGCAGATACCAGTTTAAATATTCCAGATTTTAGAAGTAGTGAGAATACCTTTTCTTTACTTTCCCAAGTTGCTGGTAGAAGTGGTAGAAGTCGTCCTGGAGAAGTTTTTATTCAGACATTTAATCCAGACCATTATGCGATTTACTTTGCAGGAGAACATGATTATTTAGGGTTTTATAAACAAGAAATGTTAGTTAGAAGAAAGTTAGGATATCCTCCCTATTATTTTCTTTGTTATCTTAGAGTTAGTGGCAAAGACTCTAAATATTTATTACAAGAAGCAGAAAAGATGAAGCGTTCTTTAGAACGTAATTTAACACATACAACGATATTAGGTCCAACACCAGTATCTGTTTTTCGAGTAAATAAGATCTATCGATATGGAATTATTTTAAAGTATAAAAAAGAAGAGGAGTTAAGAGAAGTCTTATTAAAAATACAAAAACATTACCAAACAAACACAAAAATCAAGGTAGATATTGACTTTAACCCTAGTCATTTTTCATAAAATATGATATTCTTATTATAATGTGAGGGTGATATAATGAGAAAACGTCATTTTATTTCGTTAGAAGAACAAGATAATAATCAAGTACAAGATTTTAATAATGTTAATGATAAGAACAGTCAAGAATATCAAAATATTATAGAACATAGTAAGCAGAATACAGATGATTATTGGGATATTAATAATCCAATTATTAAGATTATTTTATTTATTTTGTTTCTTATTATTGTATTAGGCGTAACTTATTATTTGTTACTTTGGTTTTCGTAATTGATAAGGGGTGGTGATTATGATTACTTCTATGTTAGAAAAAAAAGAAGTAAAAGATTTATTAACTAAGATTTCTAATAATCCAAGATATTATGATAAAAAGAAAAAAGATTCGATTAACTATGAAAAGTTTTCTGGTTTAGAACAACCTTTTTTCTTGGTTATGGACTCTTTGCTTAAATATCAAATATTGATTGGTGATGAAGAGTATTTTAGTGAATATGCACATCATTTAGAATTGTTATGGCATAAAATAGATAACTTTCATGATATTAATGAAGGGGTCTCTAAAATATTAGTAAAGTTTGTTGCGAAAAAGTTAGGATATAAAAATGTAGAAGAAAATAGAAGAGGTATTTTAAAATACATTTATGATAAGTATATTGTAGATGGATATTTATTTCATGCTATATCTAGTGTTTATGTAGATGATATTAAAGAAAAGGGATTTACTCCACAACAATATGATAATTACTATGAACAATTTATGGAAATTCAAGATAAGTATCCTTCTTTTTTTAGAGATATGGATTTTTCGCATGACTATGTGAATTTTACTGATGACTTTGTGATGGCATGTTATTACGCTGTTTATAGTCCAAGTTATTTTTCTTCTTTCTTATGTCCTGCAACTAGTAAGAAAGTAGATGTTAATAGTTATGCTAGAAAAGACTATATGGGATGTTTTAAGAATTTACATCAGTTATTAAAGAGTAGAGAAATTAATGAAGTAGATAGTAAGAAAATCGAGAAGCTTTGTAATGATGAGTGGAAGTTACTTAAACAGAATGAAGCAGTTCCAACAATTATGTTAGTAAAGAGAAGTTTGTTGGGAAAAGATTCTATTTATGGCATTGACGATATTTTAAATAATCAAAAAGAGGATATAGGTACTTTAGCGAATCGTATTATGGATTATAAGTATGATAGTTTATCTTATAAAGATTTTATACCAAAAGAAGATATTACTTTTATTACGATTCCATATTATGACTTTGTACTTCCTCATGATGATGAGTCTTTAAAAGATGTAGAATTACCAACGGTTAAAGTTACTCATTCTGAAGATGGTAGAGTATCTTTCTTGGTACTAGTGGGTTCTTTACTTATTTTATTTGGGGTGTTAGCTAGTATTATTATGTTATATAGTTAGGAGAGCGCTATGGAAAATATTAGAGTTGTTTTTATGGGAACACCGGATTTTAGTGTTCCTGTATTAGAAGGGTTGATTGATGAGTATCAGGTAGTAGGTGTTGTTAGTCAACCAGATCGGAAGGTTGGTAGAAAGCAAGAAGTTCGTTTTACTCCAGTAAAGGAAGTTGCCCTTCGTCATCATATTCCAGTATTACAACCAGAAAAAATTAAAGTAGATTATCAAGAGATTATTGATTTAGAACCAGATATTATTATTACTTGTGCTTATGGACAAATTATTCCTAAAGTGTTATTAGATTATCCTAAGTATGGTTGTATTAATGTACATGCGTCTTTACTTCCAAAGTTACGTGGAGGGGCACCTATTCATAAGGCAATTATTGAAGGATATTCGGAAACTGGTATTACTATTATGTATATGTCAGAAGGAATGGATGAAGGAGATATTATTTCTACTTCCAAGACAGATATTTTAGATAGTGATACTTTAGAAAGTTTACATGATAGACTTCGTCTTATGGGAAGAGATTTATTACTAGCTACTTTACCAGATATTATTCAAGGTCGTATTACTCCTATTAAACAAGATCCTAAAGAAGTAACGTATGCTTATAATGTTACTAGGGAAGAAGAGTATTTAGATTTTCATAAAAGTAGTAGAGAGTTATTTAATCAAATACGTGGATTATGTCCATTTCCTGGAAGTTGTTGTTTCTTAGATGATAGAGAGTTTAAGATTTATGGAGCACGTATTGGAGATTATGATAGTAGTAAAAATGTAGCTGGTGAAATTTTACATTTTTATAAAGATGGTATTGGCGTTGCGACAAGGGATAAGGAACTAGTTTTACTAGATTTAAAACCTTTTGGTAAGAAACGTATGCTTGCTAGCAGCTTTATTAATGGTATTAAAAAAGAAGAATATAAAGGTAAGGTATTTTATGGAAGAAAATAATAATAAGCAAAAAAATAATTTTCATGACTTTATGAATTTTGCTAAAACACCAAAAGGAAAAGCTTTGGTCTTTTTCGGTGCCTATTTTATTTTCTTTGTTGTACTTGCAATTCTTGCTCATTCTATGGGGTCAGGAGATGTGATTGGTAGTAATATTAAATTAAACCCTTATTCTTATCAAGTAGATTCTATTTTAAAGGGTAATTATCATTTTTCTTATCAATATTTGATAGATGGTGTATCTACTACTTATCAAGGAGATGCTAATCAAGGGGTTTCTTTGTTTAATAATGGTGTTACTAATTATTATCAGAAAGATGACCTATTTATGAAGTTTCAAGATGGTATTTGGGTAAAGACAGAAAATCCTTATCCATTATCTATGCTGTTAGATATTTCTAAATTAGAAAATATTATTAATCAAGCAACTTATATTTCTAAGACAGAACTAGCAACAGGGGAGAAGGAGCTTACTTTTCAAATTAGTACTACTACATTGGTTAAGTTATTTGAAAATATTGATATTGATTTAGATGATCCAGTAAATACTATTGTACTTATTACTGATTCTTCTTCGGAAGTAGTAGAAATTGATTATGATGTTTCTAGTTATGCCAAGTATAAGGGATTAGCTGCTGATCAGTTTCAAATGAAGTTATCTTATAGTAAGTTTGGAGAAATAGAAGAACTTGAAGAACCAGCCTAGGTTCTTCTTTTTTTATTGATGGAAATTTTTTACAGAAATCATAAAAAATAAAAAGTTTTGTAAGCTATTTACAAAACTTTAAAAATTAAAATATTTGCATAAATTTCTACAATTTTTTTCTTTTTTTTCTTTTATAATGATTTTCATAAAGGTAGATACTTTATGATGATAAAAAAGGGTGTTTTTTCTACTATTTTTAGCCTATATCATACTAATTTTATAATATTTTGGTGCTTTTTTCAATGAAATTTACCAAAATATGGTCTATATTTATAGTATTATTAAAGTTTTTTCAATCTTTAATAGTCAAATTTTTAGTCAAGAAAGGAATGTTTTTATGAGTAGAAAGGGAGAGAATATTTTTTATAGAAAGGATGGTAGATGGGAAGCTAGATATGTGAAAAAAGAATTAGAAAATGGTAGATATCAGTATGGTTATGTTTATGGTAAAAGTTATATGGAAGTAAAGCAAAAAAGAAATAATATTTTGTTAAATTTAGAGGAGTTAAAAAAGCAAGAAATTCATTCTAATTATACATTCAATTATTATATTGATCATTGGTTAGAAAGTATTAAATTTTTGGTAAAAAACTCTACTTATTGCCATTACTACAGCATTGTAAAAAATCACATTAGACCTGGTCTTGGTTATCTAGAACCTAAGAATATAAAGCCAGAAAAAATTGAGTATTTTATGAATCAGAAGTTTGAATCAGGACTTAGCAATAAGACCATAAGAGATATGGCTGTAGTATTAAAACAAATTATGTCTTATGCTGGTGTTTCTTTTAAGTTTAGGCTTCCTAAACTACAAAAGAAAGAGATTAAAATCCTTAGTAAAAGGGAGCAAAACCTACTAGAAAAAGAGATTTTTACTAGAAATGACTTTATTGGTTATGGTATTTTAATTAGTTTATATACAGGACTTCGTATTGGTGAAGTATGTGCCCTACAATGGAAAGATATCAACTTGGATAAGAGATTATTATATGTTAATCATACAATGTTAAGAGTGATGGATGATATGGATTCAGGTACTAGAACAAAGATTATTTTAGAGGAACCAAAAACAGAACATTCAAAGCGAGAAATACCAATTAGTAATTTTTTGTATAAGGTTTTAAAAGATCTTAAACCACTCAAAAAAAATACCTATTTTTTAACAGGTACAAAAGATTATATAGAGCCAAGAACTTATTATAATAATTATAAAAAAATACTAAAAGATATCGGAACAAAACCATATGGATTTCATTCGTTAAGACATACTTTCGCAACAAGATGTATAGAAATAGGAATGGATCCTAAAACCTTAAGTGAGATTTTAGGACACTCAGATGTGAAGGTAACTTTATCGTTATATGTCCATCCGACAAATTCTTTAAAATCAGTATATTTAGATAAGTTAACAGCAAAATAATTAGTCAAATTTTTGGTCAATGCCACTCAAACCGTTGATATATAAGGGAAAATCATAAAGTATCTACCTTTATGATTTTAACATCTTTATTTTATAAGGTCTAGAGAAGCTTTCAAAATGTTGTAGGAGGGACTTTAATGGTAAGATTACAACAATTAGTGACAAAATACCAAAAAGAGCTTATTGCGGGAATTATTTTTGTTTTGGCATTATGTTTGGTTTCTTTTGGTTATGCCTTTGCGGCAGTTGACCCTGTAAGAAGTATTACGATTACATCACGTAATACGAATTATGAAAACAAAGAAG
>CAJLUG010000041.1 GCA_905209745.1 uncultured Mycoplasma sp. | reverse complement strand
AAGATTTATCTAAAAAGTATGCTGGTTTTTTGTTAGATAAAATAAGTTTTGTTGTACCAAGTGGTGCTATTGTTGGCTTAATCGGAGAAAATGGAGCAGGTAAAACAACAACGATAAAATCTATACTTAATATTATAAATTCGGAAGGTACGGTTAAGATATTTGGAAAAGATAGTAAAGCTCATGAAAAAGAAATAAAAAAAGATTTAGGGGTGGTATTAGATGATAGTTTTTTATCAGCATATTTAACACCTAAACATATAAATTCTGTTATGAAAGATTTTTATCAAACGTGGGATGAAAATAAATATAATGATTTATTAAAACAATTTGGATTACCAATTGATAAATTAGTAAAGGACTTTTCAAGTGGTATGAAAATGAAATTAAAAATTGCAACAGCTATCTCTCATAATCCAAAATTACTAATATTAGATGAGCCAACTAGTGGTCTTGATCCAGTTGTAAGAAGTGAGATACTTGATATATTTAGAAAATATATTGAAGAAGATGAGGAAAGATCGATTTTATTATCCACCCATATTACAACAGACTTAGAACATATTTCTGATTACATAGTATTTATTGATAAAGGAAAAATAGTTTTAAATGTTCCTACTTTAGAACTGTTAGAAGAATATGGTGTTGCTAAATGTACAAAAGAAGAATTTTCTAAAATAAATGAAAAAGATTATGTAAGTTATAAAAAAGGAAAATATCAGTATGAAGTTTTAACAAATGATAAAAATACTTTTAAGAAAAAGTATGGTATTACTTCTATTGATAAACCATCTATTGATGATATTATGCTATTTTACATAAAAGGAGAAAGATAATTATGATAAAAGGGTTACTTAAAAAGGACTTATACAATTTAGCCAGTTATAAAACTACATTAATTATAATTGTGATATTTTGTGGTATGGCGATTATTGGTACAGATGCTATATACTGGGGATCAGTTGTTATTGGTATTATTGTAGGTATGATTTCACTTTCAACATTTAGTTATGATGAAATGGCAAAATCAAATAGATATATATTAACTTTACCAGTTACTAGAAAAGAAATAGTTTTAGAAAAATACATCCTTGCTATTGGAGCAACTATCTTAGGTGGGATACTTGGGTTTATAGTAACATTATTAGTTGGTAATGTTATGAATTATTTAAGACCAGATAATTTGATAGATATAAACATTGAAACATTACTTGCTACATCTGTTGGAGGAATGTTTGGCATTTCTTTAATTCAGTCAATTCAAATTCCTAGTATCTTTAAATGGGGTGCTGAAAAAGGTAGAATACAAATGTTTATAGTATTATTTGTTCTAGTTATAATTGGAGCAATTGCAGGATTTCTTTTAAAGCAAGCAGGATTAAGTGTAGATATTGAAAAGTTAGAAAATGTATTAAATAATTTCGGCTTAGTTGCACTTATTTTGCTATCATGTTTAATGTATTTTATAAGTTATAAAATTTCTTATAAGATATATAAAAATAAAGAAGAGTAATGAAGACTCGGTTATTTAATTTCCGAGTCTTTTGTTTTACCACAAAGCCAATCAATAGATACTTTATAATGTTTCGCAAATTCAATTAAAGCATAGGTATGAATATACATTTTACCTAATTCACATTTAGAGTAGTTTGATTGATCTACATTGATGATATTTGCAACCTTTTCTTGAGTATGCTTATTTTTAGTTCTTGTTTCCTTTAAATTATTACCTAAAACACTTTTATCAATTTTATCATTGATAACATCATATTTTTTGGTATTAGTAAGCCCACAAATATAATCTAAACTCACACCATAATAATTGCAAAAATCATTTAGTTTTGGGAGAATAATAGCATCAAGCCCATTTTCCCATCCAGCATAAGTTGATCTACTTACACCTAAAATACCAGCAAGTTCTTTCTGTGTATTTCCAAAGTAAGTTCTTATGTCTTTCATTCTTTCATATATCATATAACGACACCTCTAATATAATTTTCCCATTTAAAATAGAAATATTTAAAAAGTGTCGGTGTATTACCTAAAAACGTGATATAATAAGAACAGAAAGGAAGGATATAGTGTATTATTTAGATTTTAAAGATTACGTTCGAATTGCATTAAAATCCTTACTTGCATCATTAATAATAGTTCCCATTTTTCTTGGAATTTGTTTCTTAATAAAAACTAATATAGATTTTTCTTATTTTGTTTGTGATTCATGTGATATTCCGAGAGATTTAGCAATATCAGTTATGAGTATGGGGTTTGCTAATAATATGATATTTTTATTGAGTGTTTTTGAATTTGGAGTTATTTATTACTTATTTACTAAAATTAAAATGACAAAAATCTATACTATTGTTTGGGAATTTATGACAAATTTATGAAATGGGTTATAAATATCATATTTATGTGGTACAATTATTTACATAAGTCCAAATTAGTATTTGTGTAGTGAAAAGAGGATTTAGTATGCTAGAAGAAAAAAGAAAAAATATATTCAACTTGATGAAAGAATTACAAGATAAGCAACATAAGGAATTACACGAAGTAATATCAAAAATAGATAATGAAGTTAATTCAGATGATTTTTCACAAAATCATAGTAATAGGGATTTGAAAGATGTTTATATATTTAAAGATGATATTAATAAAGGTAATATCTCCTTTGGGTTATACTTAATAAATTATGAACACACCGATCCTATTGCTTTAGATAAAGATTATCAGCCATTACCTTTAAATAAGAGATTATTATTTGAGTATGGTGCAGTTGTATCATTCCCAGTTGGTAATTGTGATTTAGATATTTCTGGAGTATTTGGTGGTATTGAGGAAGATAAAGAATCTGCAATAAATAAATACAATCAATTAAGACAATATATAAATATGATGTCTGAAGAAAAACTTTTAGATGCTATTGAAAAAAACATTTTAAAAGAGTTAAATTGTTAAAAAAGTGGTTATTTTAAAAGCGACATAAAAAAAGCATAAAACGACATGAAATAGACATGAAATAAACTTGACTCCATCTTGTCAAGTGGTATAATAATGTAAAATAAACAAATTATGCAAAGAGAGAGATTATTTCTTTGCTTTTTGTTTATTTTTTTAATAAAAACTATTGACACTTATTTCTAAAACCGTTAGAATATAAGGCAATTTATTTGTTGATGTAATGGCAGATGCTATTATTAATAAAATTTAGAGTTGTTAGGGTAGAAAAAGCAGTATCATTTCTATTTTGAGAACAGTTACTGACTTTTTCGCCCCTTTTTTATGAAATGAGGTTATAAGATGATTTCTAGTAAAAAAGGATGTTCTTCAGCAGGCTGTTTAAGTGTAAATAGTTGCTATAATAATGCGAGTATTTTTAAAGTCTCTAAAAATAACGTATTAAGAATTATAAAGAGAGAAAGTTAAGGGCTTTTGCCCCTCTAATTTTCTCTCTTTTATTTTATATTGAAAGGGTGGTTACTTTGAATACAAATTATGAACAATGTTACGAAGAAGAATATGCAGACAATTTTACATTAACAAAAGAAGAAATGGTAGGCTATGATATACTAGCGACTTATGAAAAAGTTATAGAAAAGTTAAGAGAACTAAAAATAGCTAGAAATAAGTTTATTAATGGCTATCATGTTAGATTAACTGCTAATTATAGACCAAGATTAGAACAATTCTCTAATAATGTTTCTGACCCTGTTGGTAAAGCAGTTGAATATAAACTTGATAGTGAGCAAGCCTATAATGAGTTTAATATTCAACTTAACAAATTATACTCTATAATGTCTAAAGAGGAAAATGCATATATTAATGATTGCTTATTATGTGGTAAATCAGAGGCATCATTAAGGACTAAATTTGATTTAGGCAGAGAAGCATTTAATACTATTAAGAATAGTGCAATTATTAGATTTGGTATCGTATTTAATATAATTGTTTATAAATAATAAATTGAAAAGTAACCGTAGGAGCCTTTTTGGACTCTTTTTTTTGCATTAATTTTATGAGTTTATAGGGATCTCATTGTCAAAAAACTAACTTTGAAAGGAGTGATGAAAATGCACATTTTCAATAAACGACAGAAAATACCGTAATTTTTAGAAAAAATCAAAAAAACTCTTGCAAAATTTCTTTTTTAGAGTGATAAATAGAATATGTTATATCCGTTGTCAAAGTGCATTAAAAGGCAATATAACGATTTTGGAGTTAGGAGTTGAATAATTATATGACCACTAAAAGAAAGATGCTTAAAAGAGTTATTTTGGTAATTATAGTATCATTATTTCTTTTTGGTACTGTAATAGGTATAGGTATTATAAATAATAGAGATGTTTCAAAAGAACAATCATCAAAAACACGATTAAATTCTGATTTAAAAACAGAAAGTATAACCGAAGAAAAAGAAGAAGATGATAATGAAGAAAAACTTGAAACTGAAAATAAAGAAGAACAAATAGAAGAAAAACCAAAGGAAGAAATGCCACAAAGTGAGGCTAATACAAATGAAACATATACAACTCCTAAAAATGATACTAACACTAATAACCAGCAAACAACAACACCAACTCCACCACAAACGATAACTCCACCAGTAGTAGAAGAACCTAGTTGCACACCTAAAAAATTTTATACAGTTTTTAGAGCAGACTTTGATTCTATGGCAGAATGTAATAGAGTTGGAGAACTTTATAAAAAAGAATACGGGTATTACGGATATTTTTGCGATTATACTACTGATGACTGTGGTGTTATGTACTATATGTTGACTATGTTTGATGGAAATAATAACTATATTGCTTATCCAGATATTCCCAAGCCTTGATAGGCTTTTTTCTTTTGGTAAAAATAGGAGGAATTTATGAAGAAGATAAAAAGTAAGATAATTAATGGTTTGATGTTATTGTTGATTGGAATTTCATGTGTGCCAACAGTAAATGCATCAACATATAATGAAACTTTTAATGATAAATCTCAATGGATAAGTGGAGATTATATCTTAAAGGTAAAAGGAAGTACAAGAAAATACCAACAGATGACAGTAATTACTAGAAATTCCGATGGAAGTTTCGTTTACTGTATTGAACCTGGTACTCCAGTTTCAGATGGAGCTGTTTATCCAGGACAAGATTTTGACCAATCCTATGTAGGACAGATGACACAAGAGCAATGGAGAAGAATTACTTTGCTTGCATATTATGGTTACGGATATGGAAACCATACTGACATACATTGGTATACAGTAACTCAATATTTAATATGGCAAACAGTACCTCATGGTTATGACATTTATTTTACTGATTCACTTAATGGAAATCGAATTACTAAATACACAAATGAAATTAATGAGTTAAATCGTTTGGTAGAAGAACATAATATTAGCCCTAATATAACTAATGATACTATTGATATGGTTATTGGAGATACAGTAGAATTAACTGATTCTAACAATGTATTAAATAAGTTTGAAGTTGTTGATACTGATAATGTTAGTGCTTCTATTAGTGGAAACACATTAAGTATCACTGCAAATGATGTTGGCGATGGTAGTGTTACTATCAGTAAAAGAGATAAAAATTACTCACATCCTGCGATTATTTATTATCATCCTACATCACAAGATTTAATGATGAGAGGAGCTTACGATCCGATTGATGTAAATTTAAAAATTGAAATCGTAGGTGGTAAGGTATCAGTAAAAAAAGTTGACATGGATACTGGCTTGGGCATTGCTCAAGGAGATGCAACTTTAGATGGTGCAGTATATGGTATTTATGATTTAGAAGGAAATAGAGTAGGCGAAGTTATTTCAAAAGGTGGAGAATATGTAACAAGTGATTATTTGCCATCTTTAGGTACGTTTTTTCTAAAAGAAGAAAAATCCTCAACTGGATACGAACTTAACGAAACCAAGTATTTTTTTAATATTACGAAAGATGACTTGTATCCAGAGGTAGATGTTACAGAGAAAGTTATTGAACGTGATTTAAAAATATTTAAAGTTTATGCTAGTGATGAAACAGGATTCTTAACTGGTGAGCCTAATGTAACTTTTGATATATATTTAAAGTCAACTGGCGAAAAAGTAACAAGTATTACTACTGATGAAAACGGTTATGCAACAGCCACTTTACCATACGGAACTTATACAGTTAGGCAAATAAGTTCAACTGAAGATCATGAAATGGTAGAAGATTTTGAAATAGTCGTAAATGAATATTCAGAAGATCCAATTTACAAGTTGCTTGCAAATGCAGAAATTACTGCTAGATTAAAAGTTATAAAAATTGATTCAGAAACTGGAAATACTATTCCAGTAGCAGGAATTAAATTTAAAATTTTTGATGTTGAAAATAACGAATATGTATGTCAAGTTACAGACAAAGAACAATGTGTTTTTGAAACTAATGATGAGGGAATTTTACTTACACCATTACCATTAGAAAGTGGAACTTATCGTTTAGAAGAACAAGACCAAAAGTTAGATGGTTATTTATGGAATGAAGAAGCCTTAACATTTGCTATTGGAGATGATTCTACTTTAATTAATGATGATGTATTTGGTGCTATTGTTGAAGTGGAATTTGAAAATACTCAAGTTAAAGGAAAAGTAGAAATCAATAAAACTGGAGAAGAACTTATCGTTGAGGATGACTCTTATCATTATGAAAAAATTAAACTTGAAGGAGCAGAATTTGAACTTCGTGCAAATGAAGATATAATTGTTGGAGGAAAAACTTATTATAAGAAAGGCGAATTAGTTACTATTTTAGTTACTGACAAAGATGGTTATGCAAGTATAGATAACTTACCTTTAGGAAAATATACACTAAAGGAAATCAAGTCTGCTAATAACAATGTTCTTGATCCAAATACATACGAGTTTGAACTTGTTTATGAAGATCAATATACTGAAGTGGTATATAAAACATTTACTCTTGATAATAAGTATCCAAAAGGCGAACTTGAATTTACCAAAACTGATTTAGTAACTGGAGATCCACTACCTGATACGAAAATTGAAATCTTTACAGAAAATGGAGTTAAAGTTTTTGAGGGAAGAACTGATGAGAATGGAAAAATCATTATTACTGATTTACCAGTTGGCAAATACTTTATTTTAGAATCAGATGCACCAGATGGGTATATTTTAAACGAGGAGAAAATGTGGTTTTCTATTACTGAAAACGGAGAAATTGTTAAAGCAGATATGACTAATGAAAAGATTGTTGAAGTTCCTAATACATTACAAGAAAAAGACATTCTTATTGAAATTATTTCAGCAACACTTTTATTATCAGGTATAGGAATTATTATTTATGCTAAAAAGAAAAGCAAAAATAGAAAATAAGCACTTGTTGATTATAATAAGTGCTTTTCTTATTCTTGGTAGTATTTTTTTGCTTGTCTATAAATACTATGGTTTATATGAAAATCACAAGCAAGAAGAAAAAAGTATCGAAATATTTTTTCAAGAAATACCACAAATAGAACAAGAAACAACTGAAGAGCAAGTTGAAGAAGAAAGTAAAAAGGAAAGTGTTATAAACTATATAGCAGTTTTAGAAATCCCAAAAATCAGTTTAAAACGAGGTTTAGTTGATAAAAACAGTAAATATAATGATGTTGATATAAATATATATACCTTAAAAGAATCAATATTTCCAAATGAACAAACTTACAGTTCCAGTTTTTTCAACCTCATATCTATCAGTTATCTCA
>CAJLUG010000040.1 GCA_905209745.1 uncultured Mycoplasma sp. | reverse complement strand
AGTATCTAATACTTATACGTTGTATGAAGATGATGGTGTTACTTCTTTATATAAAGATGGGTATTATTTAAAGACATCGATTGATTATAACTATTTAAGAAATAATTATACTGTTATTATTCGAGCTATTGATGGTAAGAGTGGTATTGTTCCAGAGAAGCGTAATTATAAATTAGTATTTAGAAATACAAAACAAGCAGAAGATGTAGCGGCATATTATAATTCTGAAAAGATACCAGTTACTTCTAGTGTCGATGGTAATGATTTCGTGGTAGAGATTAAAGATTGTCCTACTGTTGGTCAATTGACGGTTAACTGTAAGGGTAGAGATATTGAAATCGATGCTGTTCGTTTGATTAATGATGATATTAGACTTACAGATTCATACTTATTTAAAAGAAGATATTGCGAAGATTATGTTTGGTAAAGATACAATTCGTCATAAACGTATTGCGATACGTAAATTAAAGAAGAGAGGACTTTCTAAAGAGTATGTTCAACTTTTCTTACGATTATTAGAATATATTAGTGAATTTTAAAATAAACGGAAAAAGACTTGTAAATTTTTCCGTTTTTCTATATACTAGTTAATATGAAATATTGCTGGTAGTAGTAATATATTTTCTTATTTTAGAGAGTTTACGGTTGGTGGAAGTAAATATAAGAGGTATATGAACTTGACTAGTTTAAGATATTTAGGGTTAGACCTTTATCTCTTGAAAGCTGCATAGTTTTTACTATGAAGTAAGGTGGTACCGCGAATTTTCGTCCTTATGTTTATAAGGGCGTTTTTTTTAGGAGGAGAAAATGTTAGAAGAGTTTGTTTTGTTTCTTTTATGCTTTTTTGTGGTTTTGTTTGTTTATGAAGTGTTTATTGTAAATAGAGCTAAAAAGAAGAAGAGTAAGAAGGAACCAATGGAAGTACGATATTTAGTTACTAGATATCATTTGGATATGAAAAAGGTTAATTATAATCAATTGTTACAAATTGTTGCGATTGTATCCTCTTTTGATATTGCATTACTGGTATCTATTGTTGTATATATTAATTCTTATTTGTGGCAGATTGTCGCTGTATTAATTTTAGTTTTTCCAGTGATACTTATTAGTTATCACTTTGTAGGAGCATTTTATAGAAAGAAAGGAATGATTAAAGATGGAAAACATTAATCAAATAGAGAAAAAATGGCAAGATTATTGGCAAGAACATCATGTTTTTAAAGCTGTAACAGGAGATAAGAGCAAGACTCCTTATTATATATTAGTAGAGTTTCCTTATCCATCTGGTGCAGGACTTCATGTAGGACATGTTCGTAGTTATACGGCTCAAGATGTACTTGCTAGAGTTAAGAGAATGCAAGGGTATAATGTCTTATATCCGATGGGATGGGATGCTTTTGGAGCACCTGCAGAGCAATATGCAATCAAGAATCATATTCATCCTAAGGATGCAGTGAAAGAAAATATTAAGACGTTTAAAGGACAGATGCAGTCTTTGGGATTTTCTTTTGACTGGGATCGTGAGTTTTCTACTACGGATCCTGATTATTATAAGTGGACACAATGGCAGTTTTTACAATTTTATAAACATGGTATGGCTTATAAAGCTAAGAAGGATGTCAATTGGTGTCCTACTTGTAAGAGTGTTTTATCTAATGAGGATGCTGCTGGTGGAGTATGTGAACGTTGTGGTAGTAAAGTTGTACAAAAAGAAAAAGAACAATGGATGCTTCGTATGAGTGATTATGCTGAAGATTTACTTAAGGGTCTTGATGATACACATTTTGCGGATCGTGTTAAGTTAGGACAAATTAATTGGATTGGTAAATCTACTGGGGCAGAAGTTGATTTTACAGTACAAGAGACTGGTGATAAATTAACGGTGTATACGACTCGATGTGATACTTTGTTTGGTGTTACTTTTATGGTACTTGCACCTGAACATCCTATTTTAGAGAAACTTTCTTCTCTTATTACAAATATGGATGAAGTAGAGAAGTATCAAAAGTTTGCGAAAAGTAAGAGTGCTTTTGAAAGAACAGAAGTAAATAAAGATAAGACTGGTGTAAAACTAGAAGGTATTACTGTTATTAATCCTATTACAGAGAAGAAAGTAGAAGTATTTATTTCTGATTATGTTATGATGGGATATGGTACGGGAGCGATTATGGCTGTTCCTGCTCATGATGAGAGAGATTATGAGTTTGCCAAGAAATTTCATATTCCTATTGTTCAAGTTATCGAAGGTGGGGATTTAAGTAAGGAAGCCTATACGGGAGACGGAAAGATGATTAATTCTGGTTTCTTGGATGGTTATACGAATAAGAAAGATTCTATCAAAAGAATGCTTGAGTATTTAAAAGAAAAGGGAATTGGGCGTGAAAAAGTAAATTACCGCTTACAAGATTGGATTTTTTCTAGACAACGTTTCTGGGGTGAACCTATTCCAATGATTTACTGTGAGAAGTGTGGATGGCAACCTATGAAGGAAGAAGATTTACCATTATTACTTCCTGACGTTGCGGAATATGAACCTACAGATACTGGAGAAAGTCCTTTGGCTAAAATTACAGATTGGGTAAATACTACTTGTCCTTGTTGTGGTGGACCTGCGAAAAGAGAGACAGATACTATGCCTAACTGGGCAGGATCTAGTTGGTATTTCTTAAGATTTATGGATAGTAAGAATACGCAGGAATTTGCTTCTATGGACGCTATGAAGTATTGGCAAAAAGTTAATTGGTATAATGGTGGTATGGAACATACTGCACGTCATTTACTTTATGCAAGATTCTGGGTACAATTCTTATATAATATTGGACTTGTTCCTAATAAAGAGATGATTGATATACGTGTTAGTCATGGTATGGTTTTAGGATCTGATAATCAGAAGATGAGTAAATCTAAAGGAAATGTTATCAATCCTGATGATATTGTGAAAGAGTATGGCGCTGATACTTTACGTACTTATGAAATGTTTATGGGAGACTATCAACAAGATGCTCCATGGAATACAGATTCTCTTCGTGGATGTAAGCGTTTCTTAGATAAAGTAGAACGTCTATTTGATAAAGTAAATGATAAGGAAGGCTATACGGAAGAGTTGGTTGTTCCTCAAAATAAAGCGATTAAAACAGTAGAAGATGACTTAGCGAGAATGAGTTATAATACTTATATTTCGGCTTTGATGATATTAACAAATGCTTATGATGATTTAGATTCTATTACGAAAGAAGATTACCGTCTATTACTTGTTTTATTAAATCCAGTTGCTCCTCATATGACAGAAGAGTTAAATGAGAAGTTAGGATATGATGCTCTTTGTTATGCTAGCTGGCCAACATATGATGCGTCTAAATTAGTGGAAAGTACAAAAGAGATTGCAGTTCAAGTTAATGGTAAGGTTCGAGCAACCATCACAATTTCTGTAGATGACTCTGAAGATGTTATTAAAGATAAGGCATTAAGTGAAGAGAATGTTAAACGTCATATTGAAGGAAAAGAAGTTGTGAAAGTTATCGTTATTAAAGGTAGAATTGTTAATGTCGTTGTCAGATAAATTGGAGAAGTAACGTTGTTACTTCTTTTTTTTGTGAGGGTGTTTTTGACTTTTTCTTGGTTTTATGGTATAATAGTCGCGAATTTAGGGGGGACTATTTATGTTTTCTAAGGATAAACAAGTGATGATTGGTGGAAAGCATTTTGATTATTTAGTGTATGAGTATTTACTTAGTAGATTTAAAGAAGCATTTTCCCATTCTAGTTTGACGATTGAAAAAGCGTTTTTAGAATTAGATGAGTTAGATACGATTATTGAATCTGGTAAGAGTGTGGAGGCTTATCAATATTATCAATTGCTTTCTTCTAATGAACAGAAGCAAATAAAAGATATATTAAAACAAATTATTGTCTTTAAAGGGTCTAAATTTGGTGTTTTTACAGAGACTTTGGATGGTAGTCAAAAACAAATTAATAAACTTTATAATCAACATTTTAAGTATTTTGATGATTATATTTTATACTATATCCAGTTTAATTCTCTTGGTAAGTTAGATAAGTCTCTTACCTTCCAAAAAGTAGGAGAATTATTTGAGACTTTACCTAGAAGAAATATGGCATATCATCGTGCTTATAATATGCAAAAAGATCATTTGGATGCCTTTGACTATGCAATTTCTTTAGATGAGATAACGATTCCTGATGTTATTCAAATTAATAGTATTGTCAATAAGAGTGATCCTGATAAAGTAGAAGGTTTTAAAAAGACTAATAATGATATTTTTACGGCTTCTTTTAAACCTACGGATAAGGCAGAAGTTCCTGTAGAAATGCAAAAGTTATTTGCTGATTATAAAAATAATTTTGGAGAAGAATTATTAGATCCTAGTGAAGTAGGACTTAGTCAAGAAGAGAGAATGGATAGAGTTTATAAGATTTTTAGACGTGAAGCAATTTTTCATATTCGTTTTGAAAGAATTCATCCATTTACGGATGGTAATGGTAGAACTGGTAGAATTATTATGAATCATAATTTATTAAAAGAACATTTTGCTCCTGTTATTATTACTAATTATATGTCTTCTGAATATAAAAAATATATTAGTGATTTTAATATTGATGCTTTTACGCAGTTGTTAGCTAATAGTTCCTCACAACAGATGGCTAACTGGGTATCTATTAATAAGACGGGAGTATCATTAAAGAAAAATGAAGTTAACCCTGATAATAGTACACTGGCAACTTTAGATGGGTATAAGGTAGATGAAGAGAAGAAAGATTCTAAAAAAGCTTTGTTAAAGAAGATTAATCATGTCTTTACTTTTTAAGAAGATTTTCTTCTTTTTTTTTGACAAAATATTTATTTTTTCTTTTATATACTAGTTTTGGTGAAGAATATGAAAGTAAAAGTATTTGATGCAGAAGATGAGAAAGATTTAGAAAGTGATATTAATAATTTTTTAGAGGACTTGGAAGGAGAAGTTATTGATATTAAGTATCAGGTTGGTGTTTCTATTTTTAGTGAAGAACAAGTATTTTGTTTTTCAGCTATGGTCGTTTATTATTAGTTTATTTACTTCTTTTTAATCTTTTGGTATGATTTTAATAGTGGTGAAGTAAATGATGAAGAAAGGTATGAAGAAATCTGGATTTGTTGTAGGAGCTTTTATTGCGACATTGGGTATTGTTCTTACGAAGATTTTAGGTATTGTCTATGTAATTCCTTTTCATGCCATGATTGGTGATCAGGGAGGAGCTTTATATGGATATGCGTATACAATTTATGTTCTTTTTATGGCACTATCTTCTTTAGGTATTCCTCTAGCAATCAGTCGATTGGTTTCTGAGTATCAAGCTTTGGGATATTATAGTGCCAAAAAAAGGGTTTTTGTACTTGGTAAAAAAATTGCGATGATACTTGGAGTAATTTCTTTTTTAGTACTGATCTTATTTGCACCTATGATTGCACGATTTATTTTAGGAGATTTAACTGGTGGTAATACGATAGAAGATGTTACTTTTGTGATTCGAATTATTGCGACAGCGTTATTAGTGGTTCCTGTTGTTAGTATTTACCGGGGATATTTTGAAGGACATCGCTTTATGAGTGCACCTTCTGTTTCACAAGTGTTAGAGCAGTTTGTTAGAGTTGTTATTATTATTTTGGGTAGTTTTATGATGATTCGAGTCTTTCATTTATCGATTCGTTCTGCTGTCGGGGTAGCTGTTTTTGGGGCAACTGCTGGAGCGATTGCAGCATATTTTTATTTGGTGTTTAAAAAACGAAAGAATCAGTCTAAGTTTCAAGAAAAAATACGAGATGTTAATGAACCTATTATTACAAATAAGCAGATTGTTAGAAAACTTATTATTTATGCCGTACCATTTGTAGTAATTGATGTATTTAAATCATTATATAATTATATCGATATGGTTACGGTTGTCGAAGGGTTAGTGGAACATGCTAATTTTACAGTTCATGATGCTGAGACTGTGATGGGTATGTTATCTACCTGGGGTTCTAAATTTAATATGATTCTTCTTGCCATCTCTTCTGGAATTATTGTTAGTTTAATTCCTAATTTGACACAGAGTGTTACGTTAAAAAAAGAGGGGGATGTGCATCATAAAATTAATCAAGCACTAAGTATTTTACTATTTTTTACTTTACCAATGACTTTAGGTATTAGTTTTTTATCTGATTATATTTGGATGTTATTTTATGGTAGTAGTACTTATGGAGCTAGTTTATTATCTTACTATATTTTTGTTGGTTTTATTTTGGGACTTTTTACTGCACTACTTTCTATTATTGAAGTGTTAAAAGACTATAAGACTTTATTTATCAGTTTGGTTGTTGGTGTTTTATTAAAACTTCTTTTAAATGATAATTTACTAGTTGCTTTTTATCAGATGGGATTACCTGCTTATTATGGAGTTATTACGGCTAGTATCTTAGGTTATTTTGCTTCTTGTCTTATTTGTCTTGTTCGCTTAAAAGTGCATTTTAAAGTACGCTATGAAGCAACTGTTAAAAACTTTATTGATATCTTGTGTGGATCTATGATTATGGCTTTGGTATTATTTGTTCTTAGAATGATTTTACCTAGTGATTTTTCTCGTCTTGGAGCATTTTTCTATTTGGTTTGTTATGTTTTTATTGGAGCGGGATGTTATTTCTTGGTCATGTATTGGATGAAGTCTATTCAACGTATTTTTGGAGGAAAAGTTTTTCAGTTTCTAAAGAAAAAAGTAACGAAATGATTCGTTACTTTTTTAGGTTTTTTAAAGTGTGATATAGTTTAAAGGCTATATTATAGGTATGGAACCAGAAGGGAGATATGACATAGTCAAATTCACCAATTAATTCAACGACATGACCTCCAAAACTTTTCTTAAATAGATATAGTCCATAGAGTGGATTTTCTTTTCTAAAGTCTCCTGTAATACCGTAGAAGTTATATCTTTTATAATGATGTTCTACGGCATATTTTATTCCTGCAAAATGTACTGTGTAGGCAGATTGGAATTTCATGACATCGTCTAGAGTACCACCTAGTAGAGATAATACTTCGTTTTGATAGATTAGAAAAAGTATTCCACCTAGAATTTTTTTATCTCCATATTGTTCTTTATAACCTTTGATATTTTCTAGTTGTTTTTCTAGTCGGTCTATTTCTTTTTCATTTTGTTTATTGTGTTGTTCATATTTTTTCTCATTCATCTTTAAAATATTATGTTCTTTTTTATAAATACGACTCTTTAAGTCTTGTTTATTTTTTTCAAGTTCTTCTTGGGTATTTTTTTCAAACTCTACAAAGTCGATTTCGGCAATTAATATTTTTAATATACCAGCATCATGAAGAGCATCCCACATATTTTCATAATAAGATAAGGGTCTATCGATAAATTCTCTTCTATCACTTGTATGTTGCATAATATCTTTAAAGATTGGAATTTCTTCTTTCGTGATTTCTCTTGTCTTAATACCAGATCTTTCATTTTTTCTTAGGATTTGTCTGGTCTTTGACTCCATATCTTTTTCTACTTCTTCTAAAGATTTATTTTCTGTTTCTATTACATGCATCCATCTTGGTTGTAGGGTATCTTGCATTAAGTTAAAACCAAAGTGTTTATACCCTAATTCTTTTAAGTTTTCTACGGTAATGCTGTTATCGATTCCACCTTCTACAATCTCTCCATTATTATCTCTTTCTTTATATTCTACATAAGGATCAATCTTTATAAAGATAGCATTTT
>CAJLUG010000039.1 GCA_905209745.1 uncultured Mycoplasma sp. | reverse complement strand
ATATCTAATAATAAAAGGGTCCCATCTGCTAACTCTAACTTAGGTTTTTCTACATCTTCATATTTTAACTTTCTACTAACCATTGTTTCATTACCAGAAGAATCTTTTACAAAATATAAAATTTTATTTTTTTGATATTTCACCACAACATCTTGAGTCAAATCCCCATCATAATTATCCGTTGCCTTATAATCATCATATAAATACTTTTCCTCTGGACAAATATATAAAGTATCTTTAGAAGTTAAAAACTCTAACTTTGGTTTTTCCTTATCAACAACTTTTACAATTCTTTTTTTACTCTTTTTCTTACCTTTATAATCTACCTGATACTCTAACGTATACTTACCAATCTTAGAAGTATCTACTTTACCTTTTACTTTTACTAAATCCGTAATATCTTTACCCTGATAACTAGATAAATATCCTTCCTCCTGATACTTATCTAAATATTCTACTTCAACCACTCTATTTCCTTTTAATTCTATTCTAGGTAAAAACATCATTCTGTAGCAACAAATACCACAAATAATTACAACAAGAAAAAAACTACATATAGTAATTTTCTTTAATAAATGATAATTAGAATATCTTAATTTACGATATTTATCTACTCTTTTATTATTAGAATACTTCATCAATTACCACTCTCACTAGTATATATTTTTTATACATGAATTTCTATTTATATTATATCATACTTTTCATCTTTTATAAATTTTCTTAATATTTTTGTTAATGCTCTTTTTTCTATCCTAGAAACATAACTTCTAGAAATTCCTAATTTTTTAGCTATCTCTTTTTGTGTCTCTTCTTCTTGATTAAAAAGACCATATCTTCTTACTAATATTTCTTTTTCTCTAGGCTGTAATATTTCTAAATACTTTTTTAATAAAATAATATTATCTTTAATATTAATATCTTCTACAAAATCTACTTTAGGACTCTTTAACACATCCTGTATCGCAATCTCATTACCATCTTTATCAAAACCTACAGCTTCATTAATAGAAACATCTCTACTATATTTATTATTACTACGAAAATACATTAATATTTCATTTTCTATACATCTAGCACAGTAAGTAGTAATTTTTACTCCTTTACTACTAGAAAAACTATCTACTCCTTTAATAAGACCTATGGTCCCAATACTAATTAAATCATCTACATCACCAGGTCTTTGATCAAACTTCTTAACAATATGAGCAACTAACCTCAAATTATGTTCAATAAGCTTATTACGAGCATCCAAGTCCCCTTCTTCTTTCTTTTTGATACACTCTTCTTCCTCTTCACTACTTAAAGGATCTGGAAATACTTCATTAGAATAAGACCCTGTAAAACAAAATAAGTTTTTTAATAAGGAAAATAAATCAAAAAACATATAATCACCTAAAGTATTATATGTTTTATTATGTCGAATTATTTTGCTTTCAAACTCTTTAATTTAGAAAATACTGTAACAAAGCTTGTCTTTAAGAAATCTTTATTCATATAAACAGAATAAATAACAACAACGACTAAACTTATGATATCTAAATAAATATTACGTTGATAATATATAATGATGGCAAAGGTAAAGATACATATTGTTTTAAATAATAAACCTTTTTCATAGGTAATATTCATATACTTCTTTAAATCATAATGACGATAAACCATCATTACAAAATAAGATATTGCTGTTGAAAGTGCTGCTGCATAAAGTCCTATAAAATGCACAAGTCCAATATTGATAACGATATTAATAATAGCTCCAAGAATAGAAGTAGTTGCAACTTGTTTTGTCATCTTTTTCGCAATATATACAGCACTATATAAACAAATAATAACATTAAAGACAGCACCAAGTACTAAAATAGGAATATAGTAATAGGCTTCATCATAACTAGAATTAACTAAGATTGGGAAAACAAATGGCATACAAGCAATCATTCCTACTCCCAAACAAGTAAATAACTTAGTAACGGTATTAGAAATATCTGAGAAAAACTCATCTCGGTCTGGACTATTAATATATAAAGCTGCCGACTCACTCCAAGATAAATTAAAGATACCAAGTAAACTAGATAGAATCGTTGGAAACTTATTACTAACTGCATAAATACCATTCGCTGCCGTACCTAAAATAGCTGTAATAATAGTTCTATCGGATGCATTAACAATCCACCAACTAATTCCATTAGGTACCAATGGAATAGAATAATGATACATCTCTTTAATTAATTTCTGATCTTTCTTCTTAAAGTCAACATACTGCCACATCTTAAGACGAATAAATAAGTATAAGGCCCCTAAACCATTCGCAACTGCAATCGCAGTAATCATACCAAAGGCCCCAAGTCGAAAGACAACAATTAATAAAATATTAAGTAATATAGTACTGACCCCTGTAATAATACAACTAATCGCATAATCTAAAGTCCTACCTACTCCTCTAGCAATCTGTAAGAAATTCCCAGAAAAAGTACAAATAATAATATCAAATAGAATAAGGAATCGATAATCAAACTTCCAAAAACAAGTAACAATCAAATACCCTATCGCAAAAATAAGTAATGAAACAAGTAAAATCAAAAAATTATTACTAAATACTTTCTTTGTCTCTTCCCTATCTTTACGAGCATCTACTAAATACCTAAATACACTCATCTCTAACTCTAAAGTAATAATTGGTACAATCAAAGTAACATAAGTAGTAATTAAATCTACAAAACCATACTCTTCTGTAACTAAATAACTAGTATATAAAGGAAGTAGTAAAAAAGAAATTAACTGGGTAGATACTTTACCAGCAAAGATAATAATTGTATTTTTAGCTAACTCTTTCTTCTTGCTCATATCCATACTCCTTTCTCATCTTTTTTCTAAATAAGAAATAATAAAGAAAAACCCCACAACTAGCACCAACACTATCTATAAAAACATCAAATATTCTACCCGACCTTCCTGGAACAAATAGTTGGTGTACCTCATCACTACAAGCATACAAAAAGGCAAACAGGATAGAAAAAAGAATAAGCTTCTTAACAGGAAGAGAAAATTCTCTAAAGAAACTAATGAGTAAGATACCCAAAACAAAATAAATAAGAAAATGGGCACTCTTTCTAACTGGTACTACAAAGGTATCAATAATAAATTGTTGTTCTTCTTGTGATAAATGATCTAGTCCTAAAATAGAAGAAAACACTATAATAACACCATCACTTTTCTTAGTAGATTCACTTCCTGTATCACTAGAAAAAAGAAAAATAGCTAGTAAACAGAAAACTACGAATAATCCCTTTATTATTTTCTTTAACAACAAAAATCACCTACTAATAATATTATCATAAAATGACAATAAAATATAGAAAAAAAAGACTTTTTCTTGATATAAAACTGTATTTGGTCTAAAATAAAATTAGGGTGAAAGAATATGAAAACATTTATTATTGGCGCTGGTAGTGACTTAGGAGTTCATATTGATGGCGCACACTTAGGACCAATACAATTGATGAATGATATCAAGAGTTTTTACCAAGAGGAAACTTTTTTGGTAGTACAAAATGAAGCGATTATTAAAAGTAGAAATTTATCTGATAGACGTAAAAATGAATATGAAATAGAAAAGGTAAATACCGAAGTATATGAAAAGTTAAAGGAAAAAATTAATGAAGGGGTCTTTCCTATCACAATTGGTGGAGATCATTCAGTAACGATTCCTGCCGCTCTAGCATCAGCTCAAAACTTTGGAAAAGAAAATATTGGAATGATTTGTTTTAGTGCTCATACGGACTATGAAACCTATGAAACAACAGTATCAGGAAATATTGAAGGATTATCAAACGCTGCAATTAACGGTTATAAAAACCATGAATTAAGATATTATCACAAAGGAAATGTAATTCAAGCAACCAAAACTGTAATTGTTGGTGCAAGATATATTGATGAAAGTGAAAAAGATAATATTAAATATTCTGGACTAAATGTTCTAACGACAGAAGATATCAAAGAAAAAGGTCTTGATGAAGTACTAAAAGAAGCTTTCGCTATCGCAAGCGATAAAACAAAAGGAATTTATATCAGTTTTGACTTAGACATTATTGATCCTGACATTTCTCCTGGAGTATCCATCCCAGTCTTTGATGGTCTAACAGAAGAAGATGCAATGAAGATTAATGAAGAAATCATGAAACACATGGATCAAGTAATAGGATACAATCTAGTAAACTTTAATCCCCTACGAGATCAAAACAGAAAAACAGAACAAATTGCTTTAAACTTACTTGCTCAAATCATAAGAAGTGCTCAAAATAAAGGAAAATATGATAATAAAAAATATTAAAGTTGAAAAAAAAGAGTTTTCTTAGAACTCTTTTTCTTATTGCAATAACAACTCATAAGGATTCGTACTACTACCATCTCCACTCGCAACCACCATATCACGAACAGTAATAACAGGTCGTAAGTAAACAAGACTTGAAACACCAGCATTTGCTCCCTCTAAAATACCATTAGAAGAGACTGTGTAAACTAAAACATAATTTGCATTAATCTGTTGTGGACTCATCGTCCAATAATATTCTCCAATATTTAAATAATAAGATGGGTTGGTAAAACTTGCACCACCAGCAAGAGAAACTTCATCTGCTGTTAGTAATCCAACTGGATAATCCAAAGTTCCATTTCCTTTATCACTACTTACCGTAAAGGCATCATTTTTATTTGAACAAGTCATACTAGGACTTCCCTGTAATTGAACTCTATTATAAGAATCAAAAAAAAGTGGCTGTGTCCCAGTATACTCTTTATCAAAAATATTAACCTGATAGATATTTCGATCATTACAATAAACCGTATCCTCCAAATAATCAGAATATCTCATCACATTAGAACTATACCAAGAATCAATATAATCTTTTATTGTAGAATTTGTTATATTTGTACTTTCTGTTGTCATTTCTGGAATAACATCTACCATCTTTTTTCCATTAGTAAGTATAACATAAAAAGCAAATTCAGCATTAGTCGTTCCATAAATATAATATACTTCATTACAAGTATTACTAGTAGAAAAACATGTATAACGATGTTTATTAGCAACAACACTATTTCTATCACCTGACCAATAAAGAGGTGAACTAGTAACAGTATCCATTAAAGTATAACTGCTTCCATTCCAGGTAACATCATTTCCATAAACATAATTAGAATAAATAGGAATTGCAGGATCCATATCATATGCACGACTAGAATAAACAGTACCATACATATACCCTGCATTAACCATAGATGTGACAGAATTAGTAGCATTAAAGTTCGCATCATAATTGCTAGAATTAAACGCATGTAACCCAAGCGTGCTATTTGCTCCTCCATTATTACAAACACCATTACTAGAAAGTCCATCATAAAGTAGTTTAATACCACCAGTATCTATTGTTCTTACAATCCGAAAACACATATTTCCAAGTAATAAGTGATTATCATCAACATCTCCTCGGTAATAAAACATAGGATATTCATCCTCTTCTGTACCACTTCTTATATAAATACCTTTACCATTATAGTCTGAAGAAGGAGAACTAAAATCAATTCCTACGTTTGTATTTACATATTCACTTCTAATATTATCCATAACCGCTTTACTTTTCATCAGATCATAAAGTGTAGGTGCTATAGAAATACTACCATCCATAGTTTTTTTCGTAGTTACTTTACTCCATTCAGCTTTTATTATGACGTTAGACTCTGGCATAATAAAATAATCATTACCAACCCTCTCTACTTCCGAATTCGTAATTTTCCATCCTTTAAATTGATACCCTTCACACTTTGGAACCACATTAGAAAACTCTACAGTACTAAATACAGAATAGTTATTACTTCCTTCTGGTGCATTCCCATCATAAGTAACGATATAGTTGTCAGCTAGAATTGGCGTATTGGTAGTAGTAACATCTTCACTCAAATCATCAATTTCACTAATTACTTCCGTACTTTCATTGGTTGGATAAACTCCTCCAGAATTAAGATAAGAATCATTTAACTTTACTTTGACAGTAAGTCTTGCTTGATTTCCAGATGCAAAATCAGAAAGAGTCCAAGTAATCTTTTGTCGTCCTTCCTCTTCTTCTAAGGTAACTTCTCCATCACTTACCGTAAGAGATTTTTCACTTTCTACCGTAAAATAACGATTATCAACATAATCAATCACTTGATATTTTTGATATATAATTGGATTAATACTCGCATCAAATAAAACATTATTTAAAGAATCCATATCAGCTACAAATTGTCTATCACTAATTTCTTTAATAGGTGACAATATGATATTTCCCATTTCATACTGAACTCCAGTAAGTACCATATAAGGATATTTTTCTTTTAAATACTGATACTCTCCTACTTGATTTGGCGTATTAATATTAGGATAGCCATCCGTTAAAAATAACACCATTAAACCTCGATTATCTTCTTTGGTATAATTTTTTAACATTGTATCAACATTAACCAAAGCATCATAATAATTAGTTTCACCACCTGCTTCTAATTGATTAATCTCTTGTTGTAACAACTCTTTATCATTCGTAAAACCAGAAACAATTTGTGAATTAGAAGAAAATGTAATTAATCCTGCACGATTATTTGAACTAGAAAGGAAAGTGTCTAGTAAAGAATTGATATCGTCCTTTACTTTTTGTAATTTACTTCCTAACATAGAATTAGAAACATCTAAAACAAAAATAATATCAGAATAATCATCCTGTCTAAGAGATACTGTATCAATATCAAAGGTAACTTCTGCTTCTCCATATCCAGTCCAACGTCCAGACTTCTCTACTTTCCAAGAACCAGGTTCACCATTATCATAATTAGCATTTTGAGAGGTAATCACAATACTTTTTACAGGTTCGACTGCCGCCAAAGCATAACTAACAGAAAATATGCCAAGACATAAAAGAAAAATAAAAACTGCAACACACTCTTTACGGTACTCTTTTAAAAATCTTTTCACTTTAGTCATAAACACCATCCTCAATAACCAGAAAACCCTGATAAAATAAGCAAGTAGGAATCATAAAGTTAGTTACTTTATGATTTTTCCTTATATATCAACCAAAAAAGTGCGTTTTACCAAAAATTTGACTATTTATTTTAATTATACTTATGTCGTATTTTGTCGAAATTAAAAGGAAATTCGCACAAATTTTGACTAATTATTTGACTAAAAAAGAATAAAAAAACATCGTCTCATGTAAAAATATAGCTCTAAATAGAGAAAATAAATTGAAAAAAGTAAGAAATTATAGTATATTTAATAAGAAGATATAGAGTTTTTATAGAATTTTTTGAATCATAAAGTAACTAACTTTATGAAATTTTTTTATAGAAAAAAGTCACACTTTACATAGTGTGATTTTCTATTGTTTTCTTTAATTCATCTAAATTTTTTCAAAAACAAAATCATACTTACACGTATAAAATTTTTCCATATAATCTCCCTCCTCTTCATTAAGAAAAATTTTATTAGGTGCACATATATTTCACCGTGCTCCTACTTATATTATTAAGAAAAGAAAAAGATTTTTCCCGAATAAATACAAAAAAAACTAAATCTATTTACGATTTAGTCTAAAAACTTTATTACATATTTTTAATAATTTCTATCTCTTAAGAATGGAGGTAGATCAAAATCTCCATCACCATCATCACTAGGATCTACGGATTCTAATACTTCTGGTGCAGAATAACTATCAACAGGAGTACTTCTTCTAGTAGTAGCAGCATTACTAAATACTGGCTCTTTCATTTCTGGTTTTGCCTGTTTTTTATCAAATCCAGTAGCAATTA
>CAJLUG010000038.1 GCA_905209745.1 uncultured Mycoplasma sp. | reverse complement strand
ATATCCTCATTTTCTATAGTATTCTACTGCTCGATGAATCGCTATTTCCGGATCTAATACTTCACACTTCCTAATGCTGCTAACCATAGTTTAAAAGGTTCTGCTTTAGGACTAGGAACAGATTCTATAAGTCTTAAAATCCCTTGCGTATCAAGTACATCTTGACGATGATATTTACCATCACTAGATTTTAATTTCAGTTGTCCGACTTTTTCGGACAGTTCACTTCCCTCATTTTCTAACTTTTTCTTTAAATCATTCCAATACTTACGTGGCCTCTTGGACTCAGTTAACGCTCCAATAACATCGACAACACTAAAATAATAATCTTCTTTTTCACCATCCCAGATACTTCTAATTTCACTACCCTGAAATAAGTTTGAAATAGTTTCTAATTTATGATTTACAGAACCCTCCTCTCGCCTCCTATCCATCATACCATCTATCTATATTATATAATATTTTTTTAAACAAAAAGAAAAAGAAATAGGAAGAACTAATTTCTTGACACTATTTCCCTTTTCCTTGTTGTAAAGTAGCTTCATAGAAAGAAGACTCTAATTCTACATATCGCATCTTTGCTTCCTTTTGAATAATCCTTAACTCTCGTCCCATCTCTTCTAACTCTTTTTTCTTCAATAAATCTCGATACTTATTCTTAATTTCTTGACGGAACTTCTCAATACGACCCAATGCTTCCCTTAAAGCATCCCCTGTATCATCATCACTAGTAAGTAAATCCATCAACACTTGTAATAACTTTTGATATTCTCTACTTACCTTTTTAATAGCCAAAGGACGAGCTAACTTTCCATATACGACAATATGTGAAACACTTTCTCCTTGAATCGTAAATACTTTTTTACGACTTCCCATAGGAAATCCTACAACATTTTCAAAAGACTTAATTTCCTTATTTTTTTGTTTTTTCTTTTTGATACGATACATAATATCACCTACTTTTCTAATAAATCAGGTCTTCTCTCTTGTGTTTTTTTAATACTTTCTTCTCTACGATATTCTTCTATTTTTTTATGATTTCCAGAAACTAACACTTCTGGTACTTCCATCCCTCGAAAGACTCTAGGTTTGGTATAAGTAGGATAATCAAGTAATCCCTCATTAAAAGAATCATTGATATGTGACTCCTCTGTAATTACTCCTGGAAGTAATCTAACAATAGAGTCAACCAAAACCATACTAGCTAACTCACCCCCAGTAAGAATATAGTCTCCAATACTAATCTCTAAATCACAAAGAGACCGAATTCTCTCATCAAACCCTTCATAATGTCCACAAATAAAGATTAAATGATGTTCATTCGATAAATCATAAGCTATTCTTTGTTGATAAGGTACTCCATCTGGAGTAAGTAAAATTACTTTACTATCTTCTTTTTTCAAAGCCAAAACACAATCAAAAATAGGTTGAGGGGTAAGTACCATACCAGCTCCACCACCATAAGGAGTATCATCTACTTTATGATGAGGATCAAGAGAATAATCTCTAAAATTATGAACATGAATCTCTACCTTTTTTTGATCAATAGCCCTCTTAATAATAGACTCACAAAAAACACTCTGAAACATCTCTGGAAATAAACTTAAAATATCAATTCTCACAATTATCTACCTTCTAACATAGAATCTATCTTAATTTCTTTTTTCTCGCTATCTATAACAACCAAAGGAGAAAGAACTGGAACCAAAATCTCATGATCAAGTTCTACTCTCATTACTTTATTCTTTGGACTTGCATAAAATATTTCTAAAACACGACCACGTTTACCAGAACCACTAACAACAGTATACTCCATCAAATCTTGATCTAATACTTGATCAGATTCTAATTGTAACTCTTCTTTTTCTATATACACTTTTTTTCCTACCAAAAACAACACATCATTAATATTAGTAAAGTCTCCCAAAGTAACCATATCAAAATCTTTATGTACTCGATAACTTCTAATAACATAAGACTTTTGCTCAATAAGTAAATGATTTCCTACTCGAAAAGCTTCCCTCTTATAAGAAAAACTACTCTTAATTCGCAACTCTCCTTTAATACCATGTGTTGCGACAATACGTCCTAAATATACTTTTTCCATATTATTTACTAAGTTCATACAGCAAAATGCTAGTTGCTACCGCAACATTTAAACTTTCTACCCTCTCATTCATCTTAATATAAAGTCTCTTATCGCACTTATCAAATGTACTGGATCTTATACCATTTCCTTCATTACCAACAATTAAAGCAAACTTCTTACAATCTTTCTTAGTTAACCCTCTTGCATCTTCTCCATAATCAACACAACTACCATAAATAGGAATTTCTCTATTATGAAGTACATCTAAGATAGGAGAAATTTCACGTTTAATAACATTTAAATGAAATAACATTCCTTGTGTTGCACGAATCACTTTAGGATTATATAAATCAACCGTATTTTCAGATAAAATAACAGTATCAATATCAAATGCTTTTGCACTTCTTAAAATGGTACCCAAATTTCCAGGATCTTGTACTTCATCTAAAATCAAAATACGATTTCCCTTTAAATCCCTTTCTGGTACAATCTTACATAAAGCCATAATATTAGATGGCGTATCTAAAGTAGATATCTTAGTAATAACTTCCTTCGTTACATAAACATAAGGACATGGAAGTGGTATTGCCTCATTTTCTTCCATAATTAACTCCTCAATAATCCCACTCTTAAACGCTTCTAACACAAGATGCATTCCTTCTACAATAAACTCTTGATACTCTTCTCTATATTTTCTCTTCTTTAACTTTCTATACTTTTTAACTCTTTCATTTTCTAAACTTGTAATTAACATTAAAACTCCTTCATCTCCTTCCGATACTTCTTATAATTAGGCATATTTTCTTCTACTAAACTCCAAAAACTACTAGAGTGATTAGCATAAATCAAATGTGATAATTCATGTATAATAACATAATCTAAATATTTAACATCTCTTTTAATTAACTCTAAATTTAAAGTAACTGTCTTACTCTTAACATTACATACTCCCCATCTAGTACTCATCTTTCTAATTCTAAGACTAGGATAAGGAATTCTTCTAGAAAACTGATCATACAAAGCATCAAGTCTCTCTTTAAACAATACTTTAGCTTGTGCTTTATACCAACGATCAATATCTAACTTACGATTTAAAAACACTTTACTATCTCCAAAAGAAATATCACAATATTCAACATATACAATATCATATTTTTTACCCAAATAAAAGAAACCAGTATTATTTTCATTCTTAATTTGTTGTGTCTCTATCATCTTAAGAATCTTTTTTTGATTATTAGTAATTAACTCACTAATTTTTCTATCACTAGTAAAATAATTAGTAGTTACTAAAATAGTATAATCTTTCTTTACTCTAATATAAGTATTTTTATTGCTTTTTTTTCTTTCTATTTCGATAGGATAAGTCTCGTTATTAATTACTAACTTCATCATACCACCAATATTATTGTACTATAAATTAAAAAGAAAGAAAAGTCTCCTTTCTTCCTCCTTCTTTAAAAATATAATATTTTTTTCAAGTTGAAAGATTTCATTTTTTACACACCTTAAAGAAACATTCTCATTATTTAGTAAATTACTACTGCAATTGTATAAAACAGTAATATCATAAAATGAATAGAATCCTATCAAAAATATTATGTAAGTATAAAGAGATAGCATAATATTTGTAGTAATATATTCATTATTTTCTTTAACATATTTTAAAACTTTATCATAATTATTCATGTTATTATTTCCTTTTTCTAGGAAAACTACATCATTTTTCCTAGAAAATGTCAATTTATATTACGGTGTTATAAACAAGCATTTTAAATATTTGTTATGTAAAATATGTATAATTTTAAACGATTTATTCATACTACATTTAGGAGGGAAAATCATGGACTTAAGTATAAGAGAACATATTATTAATAATTTTAAAGGAGATGACTATGATACTTTAAGAAGAGCCATCGATGAATCAGTAGCATCACAAGATGAAGTAACACTACCAGGTCTTGGTGTTTTTCTAGAAATCATCTGGGAAAACGCTGACCAAGAATTAAAAAATGAATTAGTAGATATCATTAAACAACGTGTAGAAAAAGGTTTAGAACAAGAAAAAAAAGAAAGCCAAAACGAAAGTTAGCTTTTCTTTTTTTCTTTTTTTTCTTTTTTTCTTTTTTTATTAATTCATATCTTTAAAATAAATAGTCTTCTCTACAACTCTTTTAATATCCATATCATTAAATGGTTTTTTAATCATATCGACAATAGGATAAGTAAATGCTCGATCAATCGTTTCTTTAGAAGAATCTCCAGAAATAATTGATACTGGCATCTTCTTTAATAAATTATGTTCCTTCATATAGTCAAGTACATCGAATCCAGATAAGCTAGGCATATTTAAATCCAGTAAAATTGCCTTAATAGCATCTCCATCTTCATTTGCTTTAATCATATCTAAAGCTTCTCTACCATCTTTCGCAACTGCAACTCGATAAGAATCTTTAAAGATTCTAGCCACAAAATTTCTAACGATATCAGAGTCGTCTGCCACTAAAATAGTAGGATCTACATAAACTTCTCCAGTAGACAAAGTATCCATTTCTTCTTTAAAAGAAACATCATCCTTATCAAAATTCTCTTTACCAAGATATTGTTTGACAACATGAGCCATACGATTTGCTTCATCCACCAATTCTTGATAAGTATCATAAATATAATAAATATCTCCGGCTTTACTCTTCATCTCTTGCTGATAAGCAAGTTCTGCCAACTTAGTAAAACCAAAATACCTAGCATCACTCTTTAACGAATGAACATAAATAGCATAATTATTCATATCTTTTTCATCTTTATACTTTTTTAATAAAGGAAGTTTAGAATCTAACCCTATAAGAAAATCTCCCACAGTATCATTATAAGTTTCCATATCTCCAAATAGTTCTAAACTTTTTTCAACATCAACACCATTCTGTTTTAAAAACTCTACATCCAACATAGAAAGTCACCTCTTTTACCTTTCTATCTAAATTATAACCCAAATAAAATTACCTCGCAATATTTTATTGGTATACATTACTATTTAACAAGTTTTTTACACTTTCTATCTCTATCTTCTGCTCGTAATATTAATTTATTAAATAGTAAATTAGAAAATTCGTGTTGATGATAAAAATCAATAATCTCTTTTTTTGTTTTATAACGAACTTCTCCTCGATCCTTAGTAAACTCATATTGAAAATAAGTCTTTCCACCCTCAAATAAATAAGGGTTCTGATTTAATACATGAACAATTTCATGATCAATATTAATATCAATATGTCCCTTCACTTTACGAATTGGATTATCCAGACGATCAACATTCATATCATTAATACCAGAACAAGTAATGGCATATTGATCAGGTAAAGAGATACCCAACCAATCAAAATAATCAGTAGTATTATGATAAGACCACATTCTCGCATCATACTCATATAAAGACTTTTTATAATTATAAGGATCTTTTCTAGATTTATAATAAATTAAAACATCTTCTTCATATTCTGCATATAAATCAAAGAAATTTTCTGGTTTTTTAAATTCTCTTTTATAATTTTGTTCTACATGTCTTACTTCATGAAATAATACATATAAAGGAAAAGGACTCTTCTTATAAAGTTCATCTAATAAAAGAGAATCTAACGCAATATGATATCCCGTCGTAAGACCCCATGTATTATCGGGAAATGCTCTAAATTCTATATCAGACTCAAGAGAAAATGGTTTTGTTTTAGATAATGCCAAGTTACTAAGTACCAAAGAATATTGTTCCTTTGTTAAAATTTGTTCATTCTTATATAAACGAACCAATAACATATCTCGTAATAAGCCACTCATCTGATCATCAGCTAAAGAAATATCCTGAAAAATATATTCCATTAACTCTATATCTGCATCAGTATAATATTTTTTCTTAAGAAAACTACACATAAATAACCGGTAATTAGCATCCATCTCACTATTATTAATATGAGAGCTATAAAAAGGGAAAAACTTTAATTTTTCCCAACTAACTAAGCTAACTGGATCTTTTAATTCTTTAGGACTAAGCTTATCAAAGATAGCATTAATCTCTTTTATTTCTTGTAATAGTTCTGTATGAAATTGTCCACAAAAAGAACAAATAAGATCTTCGGAACGAACATTTCCCTGACAACGACTACAATCATGATCTAAAAATAAATGATTACATCTATGAATTAACTCTTCTTTTAATTTATTATCAAGCATCAATACTACTCCCTATCTATTTTCTATAATCAAAGTAAAAATCCAAAATTCTAACTTGATCTCCTTCTAGAATTCCTAACTCTTCTAATTTCTGATCAATTCCCATTCTACGTAATTTTTTCGCAAATTTATATGCAGCTTCATCGGATGAGAATTTAGTCATCTTGAAAAGTCTTTCAACTTCACGGCCAGAAACCACCCATGTACCATCATCATCACGAGTAATAGTAAATGGTTCTTCCTTCTTAAATTTATATAAAACATGACTTTCAATCTGACTATCATCATATAGTGGACTATTTGGAACTTGATCTACTAAATCAGCCAAACGATCAACCACAACATTAAGTCCTGTATTAGTAGCAGCACTAACTAAAAAGATTTCAACATCCCCAATTTTTTTCTTAAACTTTTCTAACTCATCCTTCGCATTAGGTAAATCCATCTTATTCGCAATAATAATCTCTGGTTTTTTAAGTAATTTCTCATTAAAAGCTCCAAGTTCTTTACGAATTAACTCATAATCTTGATAAGGGTCACGTCCTTCACTAGCTGACATATCAATAACATGAGCAATTACTTTTGTACGTTCAATATGTTTTAAGAACTTATCTCCCAAACCTTCTCCATGAGAAGCACCTTCAATTAATCCAGGTAAATCAGCCATCACAAAACTTCTACCATCACTAGCTCTAACAACTCCTAAATTAGGAGAAAGTGTTGTAAAGTGATAAGCTGCAATTTTAGGTTTAGATTTAGACACCATAGAAATAATCGTACTCTTACCAACACTAGGAAGACCAACAAGCCCTACATCCGCTAACATCTTTACTTCTACTTTTAAATTCTTCTTTTCTCCCTCTTCTCCATTTTCAGAATAATCAGGAGCCGTATTTGTTTGAGTCTTAAAAGCCGTATTACCACGACCTCCACGACCACCTTTCGCAATTACTTCTTCTTGATCTTTTTTAGATAAATCAGCAAGTATTAATCCAGTATCTAAATCCGTCACAACAGTTCCTTGTGGCACCCTAATAACAACAGGTGCTGCACCCTTTCCATGTTGATTCTTACCACGACCATTCTCACCTTTTTTACCTTTAATTAACTTTTGATAACGTAAATCAAGTAATGTATGAAGTCCTTCATCGACTTTAAAAATAATATCAGAACCATGTCCTCCATTACCTCCATAAGGACCACCCATAGATATATATTTTTCACGTCTAAAAGCAGTACAACCATCTCCACCATTTCCTGCTTCTACACGAATTTCCACCTCATCTACAAACATAAAAGCACCTCCCTAAAGACGGAAAAAATAAGAGATTATCTCTTATTTAGAAGCAGCCAAAGATATACCTTCAGAATCAGTCATATTATTTACCAAATCTTCAGCTGTCTCTCTTCCTTGTCTCATTCTTTCTCTAAGTTTTTTTGTAACTTTTTTACTAACTGTTACACAACGAGCACCACGCATTAAAATATTAGAACTTTGTTCATTCATAATATCCAATACTTCAATCGCATGATCCATTTGTCTTTGATAATATCT